>NZ_JAPDBZ010000101.1:0-14970 GCF_027705505.1 Aeromonas sp. QDB56 | reverse complement strand
TACACACTTTCCAGGCGTGCTCCTTCAGCCACTCGGACACCTCACCAAATTTTTACTGCTTGAAGTGGCTTTCGGAGTACGCTGCGCGTGCATCTTGCCGACTTCGTCGGTGGGCAGCCTCTCGGATACCGCACCAAATTCTGGTCTGTGATTTAACGTGTTCAGCCAACACGGTGTTCGCTGCGCCGTTGCGCTGGAACGGGGCGTAATTTAGGGGAAAGGGCTGCCTGGGTCAACCACTTTTCCCCTTATTTTTCATAATCTTTATCGAGTGCCTATCCCTTGAGCATAATGCCGGTTTTTTAATCCCGTTCAAGGCTTGTCGAGAATGATCAGGCTGTCAGGCAGCTCGTTCTGATCCCGGGTTGCGGGGAAGGCGTCGGTCAGAATGGCGCTGGTGCGCTCCACGCACTCCAGGAACCCCTGCTCGACCTCCTTGTTGCGTACCCGAACCACGAAGTCGTCGATGATCTGCTGCCACTGGGTGTTGTCGATGTGCTGGGCGATCCCGTCGTCTACCAGGATCTCCACATAGTGCTCCGCCACCGAGACGAAGATGAGCACCCCGAGCCGGTCCCGGGTGCGGTGAAGTCCCTGCTCGACAAACTGCAGGCGGGCCATCAGGGCGGCCCGGTGACGGCGTACCTTGTTGGGAATGAGCCGCATCTTGATGGGTGTCCAGTGGAACAGCAGGCTCAGCAGCAACCAGACCGACCACTGCACCAGCAGGATCTCGTACCAGCCAAGCCAGAAGCCGAGCTGGAAGACCAGCAGGGGGGTGAGCATGGCGAGCAGGGCGGCCCACAGGGTCGGAATATAGCGATAGCCATCGCTGGCCGGGGCCAGCACGGTGACCAGTTCGGCATCCGTGGCCTGCTCGGCCTGTCGAACCCTGGCCTGCAAGGTGTGGAAAAACTGTTTCGAAATCATCTTGTTGTCTCTTTTTCCCTGATTACCAACCGCCAGATGCACCGCCGCCGCCAAAGCTGCCGCCGCCACCACTGAAACCGCCACCACCACCGCCAGTGCGGCCGCCAAAAGAGCCGGCACCGAATCCACCGGCCATGTAGGCGGCCCGGCGACGTCCTCCCGGCCCACCGCCGCCGCCGCGTAGGTTGTGCAGCACGATCATCGCAATCACCACCAGGATGAAGAGCCAGGGACCTCCCTGCTTGTCGGCGTTGCTGGTGTTGTCCACGGGCTGATATTCCCCGGCCAGGGCCTGCATGATGCCCTGGCTGCCGGCGAGGATGCCGGCCACCATGTCACCGCGCTTGAAGGCGGGCAGGATCCGGGTCTGGATGATGTTGGCGGCGATGGCGTCGGGCAGGGCACCTTCCAGGCCATAACCCACCTCGATGCGCACCTTGCGCTCGTCCTGGGCGATGATCAGCAGAACGCCGTTGTTCTTGTCTTTTTGGCCGATGCCCCAGTGGCGACCGAGCTGGTAGCCGTACTCTTCGATGGTATCCCCCGCCAGCGTGTCGATGGAGACCACCACCAGCTGGACGCCGCTGCGCTTCTCGAAGACGGCCAGTTGCTGTGCGAGTTGGTGGGCCTGCTTGCGGGACATCAGATTGGCCTCGTCCACCACCCGCCCGGTCAGGGCCGGGAAATCGGGGGCGGCATGCAGCGCCGTGGCACAGAGCAGCAGACAGAGCGCCAGCCAGTGTCTCATCACGTTCATTGGAAGCTGACCTTGGGCGCCTCATCGGCACCGGGTTTGGCGCTGAAGGTGGGTTTGGCTTCCAGATCGGAGTAAAGCAGCTTGGACCAGATGACCCCGGGGAAGGTACGGATCTCGGTATTGAACTGGCGTACTGCCTCGATGTAATCCCGTCTGGCCACCGCGATGCGATTCTCGGTGCCTTCCAGCTGGGCCTGCAGGGTCAGGAACTGCTGATCGGTCTTCAGATCCGGGTAGCGCTCGACCACTACCATCAGCCGGGAGAGGGCGCTGGAGAGCTGCTCCTGCGCCGCCTCGAACGCCTTGAGCTGGGAGGGGTCACTCACCTGCACGCTGCCGACTCGGGCACGGGCATCGGTGACCGCCTTGAGGGTCTCCTGCTCGTGGCTGGCGTACCCCTTGACGGTGGCCACCAGGTTGGGAATGAGATCGGCCCTGCGCTGGTACTGGTTCTCGACCTGTCCCCAGCTCGCCTTGACCTGCTCATCCAGGGTCGGAATGTTGTTCATGCCGCAGCCGGTCAAACCCAGCAGCAGGGTCAGGGTCAGCAGGGCACGGGTACCACGCTGCCAGAGTGAAGTGGCCATCTTGTTGTTCTCCATTGATATTTCTCTCGGAAATAGGTTCACCATAACAGCTTGTGGTCAGCCCTCACAACGCCTGGGTAAGAGGGGGGCGCGGTAGCTCATCGACACCTTGGGCAACTGGGGTTTGTCCTTGAGCCAGGAGGCCAGCTCCTCCCCACAGCCATTGCCGGGGGGAATGGGAGCCTGGGACTGGCAGTCCGGACTGTTTGCCGGGCAGCGCAGGCGCACGTGAAAGTGGCTGAAGTGGCCGACCCAGGGGCGCAGCTTGCCGACCCAGGCTTCACCGGGTGCCTGTTTGCACACCTCGGCCTTGATGACGGGGTTGACGAAGATGCGCGCCACCTCGGGGCGATCAGCCGCAAGGCGCAGCAGATTGAGCTGCCTGGGACCGAATCGGCCGGGTAGCATCCGGTAGCTGGGTTCGTCGATCAGCGCCCACTCCCTGGGGGCATCCTGCTCCCAGCGGCTGATGGGTCTGTCAGCCATCCTGAACCAGATGTCGGCATCCAGGCCGGTCTGGTGGCTGCGATGACCTGAGGTAAAGGGCCCCCCGTGCATCATGGCGAGGTCGGCGATATAGAGATCCGGCATGCCGGCCAGTCTGGTCTGGTTGGCCAGATGCTGCAGGTAATGGATGAGGTCGGGGTGACCGTAATAGCGCAGCCGTTTGGTGCGGATCACCTGATAACCAGGACCTTCGAGGGGCAGGGCCACGGCATTTTTCAGGCAGCCGGCGGAGTAGCCGCCGATGGCCTCGGCATAGAGTGTGCTCGCGGACAAGAGCAGGGCGGTGGCGAACATGGGACTCCCGGGATGGCGCCCAGTGCGGGCTCAGACAGCCCCAAGCATACCAAGAGTGGCGGCTGGCCGTCATCCGTGTCGCGGTGGCGGTTGCATCGCGGCGCGTCGCTCGCGCACAATGCGCGGCAACGCAGCGACGGCAAGGCCGTTCGCATCACAGAAGGAGAAGAGAAGATGAGAGTCAGTGAGCTGGCAGCGCAAGAGAACGTGAGCTGGCTGATGCCCCCGGCCCGGCGGTTTTACGGGGTCATGATCTGCCTGTTGCTGGCGAGTCTCGCCACTGTGGTGGCCGCCCTCTGGCTGGGATATCCCGACATGGGCCTGCTGCCCTGGGTCGGGGTGGTCTTTGGCGGTATCGTGCTGGTGATGATGGTGTTGCCGCGCAACTGGCAGCGCTGGCGTCTGGCGGAGCTTGCCTGGGATGAACGCCATCTCTATCTGCTCAATGGCGGCGAAGACCGGGCCTTGGCGCTGCCCAGAGCCGTGCTGGTGGGCATGGAGCGGGATCGCAAGGTGGGACACGATGGCCAGTGGCTCGATTTCAGCCTGGATCTCGGGCTGGATGAGGTGACCCTGGCGACGGCCACCAGCCTGCTCGGGTTGTCCCGGGAAGGGACTCACGAAGTGGCCCCCGGGGTCTATCGATTCGGGTTCAAACGTGCCTGGCATGGGCGTCGTGCCCTCGGCACATTGCTGGCCGAACTGCACCCGCTCTGACTATTTTCTCGACAATTCATCCCAATGCTCAGATACTGCCTCTGATTCGATTTGATCTTTCCTGCTCTGATAACCCAAGAGATCAAGGACTTGGGATACGAAGCTGGAAGTGCCATGGCATGATGCCGTGGCTGGTCCGGCAGGGGGGTTGTGCCCTTACTCCCAGGTCGGTGGATGCATAGATAAGGCACCTTGAATCGAGAGTGGATGGCATGAAGATTTACGTAGGTAATCTGTCGTACCGGATGACGGCCGACGAACTGACAACCGTGTTCAGCCAATTTGGGCAGGTAGACAAGGTCGATATCATCATCGACCGCGATACCGGTCAGTCCAAGGGGTTTGGTTTCATTGAAATGCCGGTCAATGGTGAGGCCGAGAAGGCCATCGCCGAGTTGCACGGCACCGAGGTCGGCGGCCGCACCATCACGGTCAATCAGGCCAAACCGAAGACGGATGCACCCCGTGGTCGCCCCCAGCGCCATCGTTGAATCGTCTCGATAACGGAAAACGGCATGGAATCCTCCATGCCGTTTTTGTTTTCAGGGTCTGGTGCAGACTCAGGGAACGTCATAACCCAGAGCGGCCTTGCGGATGCGGAACCACTGCTGGCGAGTGAGCTCAATGGACTCGGCTGCCACGGCGGCGGCGATCCGCTCCCGTTTGCCGGAGCCGATGAGGGGCAGCGGCTGACTCGGCAGCATCATCACCCAGGCGTAGACCACCTGCTCCAGACAGTCGGCGCCCACCTCCTGGCGGATCTGCTCGAGTTCCGCCCGCAGCGGGGCATAGTCGGGGGCATGGAACAGCCGCCCGCCGCCAAGGCAGGACCAGGCCATGGGCTTGATGCGCAGTTGTTGGCATTGATCCAGGGCACCATCCAGCGTCCCCTCCTGATGGAGCGGGGAGATCTCCAGCTGGTTGGTGACCAGGGGGAAGGGCAGGCGGGATTGCAGCAGGGCGAACTGGTGGGGCGTGAAGTTGGAGACCCCGGCGTGCTTGATCTTGCCTGCCTGCTTGAGGGTGATGAAGGCGTCGGCCACCTCGTCGGCGTTCATCAGGGGGTCGGGGCGATGGATCAGCAACAGATCCAGATGATCGGTGCCGAGCTTTTGCAAGGAGGCTTCGGCACTGGCGACGATGTGTCCCTTGCCGGTGTTGTAGTGATTCAGGGCGTGGGCCGGATTGGCGGTGAGGGCGATGCCGCACTTACTGACGATCTCCATGCGATCGCGCAGGGAGGGCTCCAGGCGCAGGGCATGGCCGAAGGCCTCCTCGCACTGGTAGCCACCGTAGATGTCGGCGTGATCGATGGTGCTGACCCCGAGATCAAGGTGATATTTCATCAGGTCCAGCAGGGCGGCGGGGGAGAGCTGCCACTCCATCAGGCGCCAGTAACCCATGATGAGGCGGGAGAAGGTAGGGCCTTGCTCATGCAGGGCCAGACGGGATACGGACATGGTGACTCCTCTGGAGATAAAAATGCGAAAAGAAAGGGGCAAAATCATGTGCCAGCATCTTGGTCTCTTCCGGCGGACAAGGCAATAATGCCCCCTTCGCGAATTCGAACTATGGTTCTGACTCCGACGGGTCAAGATCCCGGTGTCAGTGAGAGGAGAAGGGGTGATGGAAGGATTTGCCGCCAGGCTGCAAAGCCTGATCGGGGAGGGGAGTGTGAGCGCCTTTGCCCGCAAGGTGGGGTTGAGTGAAGCCCTGATCCGCAAGTATCTGAAAGGGGCCGAGCCCGGCCTTGGCAAGGCGAACCAGATTGCCATGGGGGCCAACTGCTCGCTGGAGTGGCTCGCCACCGGTTGCGGGTATCTCTATCGTCAGGCCGAGGTGGTGGACAGGGACGCGCTGGCGGCGGCGGGGGCGCTGGTGCAGGAGACCCGTCCGGGAAAGCCCATGCCGGACGAGGAGCAACTGGTGACCCTGCTCGCCTATTACCAGTTCCTGCGCAGCCACAAGCAGGCGGACGGTTTTCTGGATCTGGCCCGGGCGCGGGAGTTTGGGCGCCATCTGGCCGAGGCCTGAGCCTGACGGGTGCCCCCGGCAGTCCGCCATTCTTCTGATACCCTCTAAGCAGTGATCAAATCCAAGGACACGCAGATGAGCTATCTGATCCTGGGCAGTGGCGGGTTGGGCAGTGCGCTGGCACGGGAGCTGGCCAGACGGGGCGAAGAGTGGTTGCTGGCGGGCAGGCAACTGCCCAGGGGGCTGGATCCCGCCTGCTACTTTCCGCTGCAGGAGGTGGACCCGCTCTCCTTCGAGGCCCTCTTCACCCTCTATGACAGCACCACCCTGCCGACGGTGGTGATCAACACCATAGGCCTGCTCCATGATCTTGCCCACATGCCGGAGCGGCGGGTGGATGAGGTGACCCCCCAATGGCTCGAAGAGAGTCTGCTGGCCAATGCCTGGCCCCACCTGGCCCTTGGTGCCAACCTCAGCCGGCGCATGATGCCCCAGAGCACGCTCTGGCTCTGCACCCTCTCGGATCGGGCGGGATGCCTGGAGGAGGGGGGCGAGGAGGCCATGTGCCACTACAGCTACCGCATGAGCAAGGCCGCCCTCAACATGGGGTCCCGGATCCTGGCGGGTGAGTGGGCCGGACGTTTTCCAGGCGCCGGTGTCATCACCGTGCATCCCGGCCTCATGAATACCCCCATGCAGCAACCTTTTCTTCAGGAGATGGATCCCGCCCTGCTGCAGGATCCCGCCGAGGTCGCCGTCCGCCTGCTGGATCTGATGGCCACACTGACGCCCGCGCACTCGGGCCGTTTCGTGGACCTGCACGGTCAGTCGCTGCCCTGGTGAGCCGCCGGGCTCACATTCCCGCTTGCCGTTTCTTGCCAGCCGGGTTCCGGCTGGTTAATGTCATCGTCCTGCATCAGGAGGATGACATGCGCTATATCGATTTACGAAGTGATACCGTGACCCAACCCACGGAAGCCATGCGCCAGAGCATGCTGCATGCCGAGGTGGGAGACGATGTCTATGGGGAAGATCCCAGCATCAATGCGCTGGAGCGCCGCGGCGCCGAACTGCTTGGCAAGGAGGCGGCCCTGTTCGTGCCCTCCGGCACCATGTCCAACCTGCTGGCCATGATGAGTCACTGCCAGCGTGGGGAAGGGGCCCTGCTGGGGGCGGCCTCCCACATCTATCGCTATGAGGCCCAGGGCTCTGCCGTGCTGGGCTCGGTGGCCCTGCAATCCGTCCCCATGCAGGCGGACGGCACTCTGGCCATCGAGGATGTGCGGGGGGCCATCGCTCCCGATGATCCCCATTTCGTCCAGACGCGCCTCGTCTGCCTGGAAAATACCCATAACGGCAAGGTGCTGCCATTGACCTACCTGCGCGCCATGCGCGAATTCGTCGACGAGAAGGGACTGAAGCTGCACCTGGACGGGGCTCGCCTCTTCAATGCGGTGGTGGCGAGCGGGGAGCCGGTGGCCGCCATCGCGGCGCCTTTTGACAGCATCTCTGTCTGCCTCTCCAAGGGACTGGGGGCACCGGTGGGTTCCCTGCTGGTGGGATCGGCTGCGTTCATCGCCCGCGCCAGACGGCTGCGCAAGATGCTGGGGGGCGGCATGCGCCAGGGAGGGATCCTGGCCCAGGCCGCCCTGTTCGCGCTGGATCAGCACGTTGCCCGGCTGGCGGATGATCATCGCCGCGCCAGGCGTCTGGCAGAGGGGCTGGCCGCGTTGCCAGGCATCGCACTCAATTTGGGGGAGGTGCAGACCAACATGGTATTCCTGCGCCTGACCCAGGGAGATCCCGTCACCTTGCTGGGTTTCATGAAGGAGCGCGGTATTCTCTTCTCCGGCTACGGGGAACTCAGGCTGGTGACCCACCTGCAGATCACCGACGATGACATCGACGAGGTGATCGACGCCTTCACCGAGTATCTGAGTGGCTGACGCCATTCCCCATCGCAACAACAAGGGCGCCATCGGGCGCCCTTGTTGTCATGGCAGGGGCGGTCATCCCTGGCGCTGGCCGGTGATCAGCATGGCCTCGTCGGTGGCGTCATAGATTATGATGGCCAGATGGGTGACCTCTCCGGCGAAGTCGGCCAGCGGCACCAGGGTCAGGTTCTGGTACATGTAGGGGGCCGATCCCGTGATGGGGCGGTAGTTGGAGAAGCGCAACAGGTAGGGGCGCTGCTCCCAGGTGCTGAAGGCACGGTTGTTGAGCTTGAACACCATGTTGGCCTTGCGCTCGAGCCAGGCCTTGTCCACATCGGGAAAGAGCGAGAACAGTCTTTGATCGCGCACCTCGCCTGCCAGCCGGCCGCTGTGACTCTCCATGAAGCCGTTCCACACCTGGATCCGGTACTCCCTGTCGAGCACGACCAGCCCCACGTCCAGATTCTGGACGATGTTCATCAGCCAATGAAATTCCCGAATGTCCATGGTCACTCCTGGTGGTTGCTGCCGCGGGACGGTCAGAGCATGTGCATGATCTTGTTGTTCATGGTGGCGATGGAATCTTCGGTAAACAGCAGCAAGAGATCGCACTGCACCGCATAGCCCTGCACCCGATAGTTGATCTCGATGGCCAGAGTGCGGCGCCAGCGGCTCTGGTTGGTCCGAATGAGATCCTGAATGGGCCTGTGCTGGCCCAGCACCACGGGGTGACCCTGGCTAAAAGGGGTGTCGAGCTGGTTGGCGTAGCCGCGCAGGAAGGCACCGATCAGCACGTTGGCGGTGTCCATCAGCAGTTCCAGTTCGGCGCCGTGATCCAGCTCCCCCTGATGGTTCATCAGGCGGGCCAGGTCCTGGAAGCTGGCATCGTGGAACAGCAGCAGGGCCTCCCCGGCGATCCCGGCCCCGATGAAGCCTTGACAGACCGCAGAGAGCGTCTCTGACTCGGCGGCGGCCGAGAGCGCCATGTGCAGCTCGGAGACCTCCAGCACGTTGACGTTGGGGATGGGGAGCAGCACGAAGGCGCCGAGCAGGCGGGCCAGCAGATCCGCCCCCTGGCCCATGGCGACGTTGGCCAGCTCCTGATAGACATCCCGCAGCTCGGGGGTGAACTGGATGCTGCTCTGGGCAGCCTGGTGGCTGGCGACGGGCTGGGGCTGGATGGCCGTCACCTGGGTGGCCGATTGCCACAGTCCGTGGCGCTTGAGCAAGGCAAGGAGGGTGTCCGGGGAGGCCGGCTTCTTGATGAAATCGAGGGCGCCAAGGGCCATGACACGCTCATGGGCTTCCGGCTGGATGTCGCCGGAGACCACGATCACCTTGCTGCGCACCCCTTCTCGCTTGAGGGTCTCGAGAACCCCATATCCGTCCATCTCCGGCATGGTGAGATCGAGAAAGATCAGGTCCCCGTGCCCCATCAGGATCTGCTCGACCCCTTCCAGTCCGTCCGCGGCCTGGTGCAAGGTGACACCCCAATCGGCGGGCAGGGCGCGCACCAGCTGTTTGCGCGCGAACCCGGAGTCATCACATATCAATACATTCATAGTGTTAGCCGACCTGTGCAACGAGGATTGCGCTAAGTGTGGGTCATCAGCCGTCAGATGCAACGGGCAGCGGCTGCGCCGGTGAAAATTGATCGTTCTGCTGGCGGGTACGATAGCGCTCAGAGTGCTTCTCGACGAAATCGGCGAACATCTTAACACGCAACGGGGTGAACCGGGGCTGACAATGGAGCATGTAGAAGGGACGTTTTCCCGACTGCCAGTCCGGCAGGACGGGGACGAGCTGACCATCTTGCAGGAAGGGGTGCACATAGTGCTGCGGGGCGTTGACGATGCCGAGGTGGCGCTGGGCTGCCCGCACGGCGGCCTGGGTCTGGTCGATGCAAAGGCGGGGAGTGCGCTTGATGCAGATCGTCTGTTCGTCCCGCCCGCTCAGTTGCCAGTGCTGGTGGGGCCAGCAGTAGATGAGATCGTGCTCTTCCAGCTGGGTCGGGTGGGAGGGCACCCCCATCTTCTCCAGATAGAGGGGGGAGGCGAACAGACCGTACTGGATGTGACCCAGACAGAGGGCGTTGGGCAGGGTCTGGGGGAGCTCGCCGTTGAAAAAGACCAGGTCCCTGTCCTGATCTGCCTGGAGGGCATGGTCGTTGGACTGGCGGATGTCGAACTGTACCCAGGGATAGCGCAGGCCGAAGTCCACCAGCATGTCGACCAGGATGGTGTTGGAGAGGGCGATGGGGGCTGCGAGGCGGATGAGGCCGCTGATGTCCGTCTCCTCACCCCGGATTTCGCCGGTGGCCTGCTCTATTTCCGCAAGGGGGGTACAGAGGCGCTCGTAATAGCGCAGCCCTTCGTCCGTGAGACGCAGCTTGCGGGTGGATCTGTGCAGCAGGCTACATCCGAGCTGCTCTTCCAGTTGGGAGATACGTCGACTGATGGTGCCGGTCGGCATGCCCAGCGCAGCGGCGGCGTGGGAGAAACCGCCCTCTTGCACCACCTTGACGAACAGATAGAACTCTTCGATGTACTTCATAAGCGGTTTTAGGGGGTGTTCTGGCTGTAACAAGCCAGTGACCTTATGAAGAGTCACCGGGCTTGGCAAGCGCAATCCGGCGTTTAATTGATCTGGATTAGATTCGACTCGCGCTGGTATTGCTGGAGCAGATGGACGAAATCTTCCGGGGATCTGTCCAGGCTGTTGTCGGGCACCAGCAGATCGTACCCTAGCAGATCCCGCAGCCGTGCCATGCGGTTGCCGAGCATGGCGATCACCCCCTCATAGCGCTGGCCGGCGGGTGAGCAGAAGCGGCTCTCCTCCAGCAGTCCCTCTCCCAGGAGCCCACTGCCGCACCCTCCGGTCGGGCAGTCGGAGCGCTCGCTTCGCATGGCCTGCATTAGCACGGCGCGCTGCTCGGTGAGCAGACGGACGGCGAGCCGGGGTGTGATCAGCGTCAAAAAAGCGTCGTAATCCTTTATTTTCAAACCGATGTAGGGCAGCTCCACCAGATCCCACCCCAAATGGATACGTGGTTGGTCAATTCGCTGAATATTTCTCCATTTTAGGATCCAGCCGCCGTACTTGTGATGGTATTGCAGGCAGTCCTGACACAAAGAGAGACTAAAATGAGGCTCACCCAGTTTCCAAGCCCCGACAAGAATTGTCATCAGGCCCGCCAGGAGGAGGGAAATGGCGGGGATTAGTAGTTGTTCACGAAGAAAAAAAAGTATAAAAATCATAGCAATGGTTATCACCATGCCCAACAATACCAGTGTGAGTCCATTTCTTCTTACCATGGGGATCACATGTAGCGTTTTCATATGATTTCGGCCTTTTTTCATCCGTTTGTTATCCGATTATGGGCCGGAACGGATTTTGTACCAGCGCGAATGCTCCTGTCAGGGGGCGCAAGCGACTGGTTCGACCATGAGCTTTCAGCATGAATCATCACTCAACATGAATACGCTAGACGAACGCCTGCTCACCGTGATGGATGTCCTCCACACGCCGGTCTGGGTCTATGACATCCAGCGTCATCATATTTACTGGGCCAACGATGCTGCCCTCGGGCTCTGGGAGGCGAGCTCCCTGGCCGAGCTGAAGTCCCGGGATTTCTCCGCCGACATGGCCGCCGCCATCGATCTGCTGCTGCAGCGCTATCTCGGCGATTTCCAGCAGGAGCGCAGTTACAACGAGTGGTGGACCCTCTCACCCAAGGGGGTCAAGAAGCAGGTCTATCTGCGTCTTTCCGGGATCCAGCTTGCCGGACGGTAGATGATGATGGCGGAAGCGGTCATCGATGCCGACACCCTCTATCAGGAGTCCTCCCTCGCCACTGGCGACACCCTGGCCTGTATCTTTGACAACGAGGGGCGCCTCGAGAGCGGCAACCATCACTTCGACATGTGCTTTGGCACCGGCATTCTGACGCTGCCCCAGATCTTCTCCGGTGCGGACGAGGCCTTCTATCGTCGCCTCTCCCGTCTGGACGAAGTGGTGGCTGAAGGGGAGTGTCGCACCCAGAAGGGGATGCGCTGGTTCCAGTACCAGTTTCGCCATATCCAGCAGGGGGCACGGATCCTGCTGACCATGCGGGACATCACGGATCGCAAGCTCGAAGAGCTGGAGCATCGCCACCTGGCCTGGCACGACTCCCTCACTGGGCTGCTCAACAGCTACGGCCTGATGAAATCCCTGGAAGCCTATTGCGGCCTCGGGGGGCGCTTTGCCCTGGTGTTCATGGATCTGGACAACTTCAAGCTGGTCAATGACAACTACGGCCACAAGGCCGGGGATCGCCTGCTGGAGCGGGTCGCCGGACGGCTCAAGCAGATCTGCCCGCGGGACGTGGAGCTGGCGCGCCTTGGCGGGGATGAGTTCACCGCCCTGGTGCCCCTCAACCAGGCGAGCGATCGGGCCCAGGAGGTGGCGGATCTCATGCTCTCCCAGATGAGCAAGCCACTGCAGCTGAGTGGTGTCCCCGAGGTCACCATCGGCGGCAGCATCGGCATCGCCATCTACCCGGACGACGCGGATGATGGCGACAATCTCATCACCCGTGCCGACATGGCCATGTACCAGGCCAAGCAGATGGGGCGGCTTCGCTGGCAGCGCTTCACCCCCAGCATGCAGCAAAGCCTGCATCGCAAGCTGACCCTCAAGCAGTTTCTGGCCAAGGCCGTCGGTCGGGGGGAGCTCAGCCTGCGCTATCAGCCCCAGGTGGATGTGGCGCAAGGTCGGGTCATCGGTTTCGAGGCCTTGGTACGCTGGTACAATCCCGTGCTTGGCCATGTGTCGCCGGCGGAGTTCATTCCGCTGGCCGAAGAGATGGGGCTCATCCGGGAAATCGGAAGCTGGGTGCTTTCCACCGCATTGGCCCAGATGGGGGAGTGGCAGCGACAGGACGGGGTGAGGGTGCCGGTGTCGGTCAATCTCTCGGGCTTTCAGCTCTCTGCCAGTTTGCCGGAGCTGGTGGCCCAACTGCTCGAGGCATTCTCGGTGGAGGCGGCACTGCTGACCCTGGAGCTGACCGAGACGGTGCTGATGCTGGACATGAAGGGGTGCATCGAGATCCTCGACGCCCTGAGCGAGCAGGGGATCAAGATCGCCATCGACGACTTCGGGACGGGCTACTCCTCCCTGGCCTACCTCAACCGGTTGCCCATCGACACCATCAAGCTGGACCGCTCCTTCGTGGTGGGGCTCAACCTGCCGGTGATCCGGGCGACGGTGGCCATGGCCACCAGTCTGGGGCTCGGGATCCTGGCGGAAGGGGTGGAGGAGGAGCACGAGCTCGCGGCCCTGCAGACCCAGGGTTGCCATGTCTTCCAGGGATTTCTGTTCAGCCGTCCCATGACACCGGAAGAGGTGGCGGCGGCGGGGTTCGCAGTACAGTGCCGGCTGGGCCGCTATCCCCTCGCAAACCATTGAGAAAGTTGTCGATAAATGTGCGGCATCTCCCATTTATGAAGTGCGAGATGCCAAATTAAACATAATTAATCGAATTTTTGTCTCATATCATGGGATCCATTAGACGTTATCGCTAGTATGCGCGCTCATTCCTTGGTAATGGAGTATCACCATAATGAGTCAAGCTGCAGTGAACGAGCGTCCGGCCCCTCCCAACGGCTGGTTGAACCGCTTTCTGAACGGGGTGGAGAAGGCGGGCAACAAGCTGCCGGATCCCGCCATGCTCTTCCTCTATGCCTTGCTGATCGTCTGGGTCGGCTCCTGGATAGGCTCCCAGTTCTCCTTCGATCTGGTCAATCCCCGCACCGGAGAGGCCGTGGTCATCAACAACCTGTTGACCGGGGCAGGGCTGGCGGACTTTCTCGCCAGCATGGTCACCACGTTCACCGGGTTTGCTCCCCTTGGCATCGTGCTGGTGGCCATGCTGGGGGTAGGGGTGGCTGAACAGTCCGGTTTCATCAACACCGGGCTCAAGAAGCTGCTCAAGGTGACGCCGGCGCGCTTTCTGACCCCCATGCTGATCCTGGTGGCCATCGTCAGCCATACCGCCGCCGATGCGGGCTATGTGCTGGTGATCCCCATTGGCGGCATCATCTTCCATGCGGCGGGTCGTCACCCGCTGGCGGGGATTGCCGCGGCCTTTGCCGGGGTTTCCGGCGGGTTTGCCGCCAACTTCCTGCCCTCCGGCGGGGATGCGCTGCTTCAGGGGTTCACCCAGTCTGCAGCCCAGTTATTCGACCCTGACTACATGGTCAACACCCTGTGCAATATCATCTTCACCGGCGCTTCTTCCTTGCTGATCATCTGCGTGGGCTGGTTTGTCACCGAGAAGATTGTCGAGCCGCGCCTCAAGCAAGTGCCCCTCAACGAGGATCTGGAGAGCGCCGACGAGATGGGTCGTTACAGCGCGCAGGAGAGCCGGGCCTTCAACTGGGCCGGGTTCGCCATGCTGGCGGCCGTGGTGCTGCTGGGGCTGGCGCTGGCCCCCGGCGACTCGCCGATGCGGGCACCGGACGGTTCCCTCACCACCTTCGCCGCACCGGTGATGAAGTCCATCGTGCCCCTCATTTTCCTGCTCTTCATCCTGCCCGGGATCGTCTACGGCTTTGTCGCCGGCAGCTTCAAGAGCGGCAAGGATGTGATCGACGCCATGTCGGCCACCATGAACAAGATGGGCTCCTACATGGTGATGGCCTTCTTCTGCGCCCTCTTCATCAAGGCGTTCGGGGATTCCAACCTCGGTACCCTGCTGGCGCTCTCCGGTGCCGAGGTGCTTCACGCCCTGGCGCTGCCGGGAGAGGTGACCATCGTCGGCATCATACTGCTGACGGCCACCGTCAACCTGGTGGTGGGCTCGGCCTCCGCCAAGTGGGCCCTCATTAGCCCCATCCTGGTGCCCATGCTGATGGCGGTGGGGATCTCGCCCGAGCTGACTCAGGCCGCGTATCGGGTGGGGGATTCCGCCTCCAACATCATCACCCCGCTGATGGTCTTCTTCCCCCTGGTGGTGGTCTATTGCCAGCAGTATGTGAAGAGCACAGGCATCGGCACCCTGGTCTCCATGATGCTGCCTTACTCCCTGGCCTTCCTGGTGAGCTGGACGGGCTTCCTGCTGATCTACTGGGCGCTGGGGTTCCCGCTTGGGTTGCAGGCCCCCTATGTCTATCCTGTCCCTTGAGGGTGACGGGGGGCCTTGGGCCCCCCGCTTTTTTGGTTCTTCGCGGGATCTTGGGGAAGTGGAAGTTGACAGACAGGGTGCTGGTAAACTGGCTGTCTCCAAACA
>NZ_JAPDBZ010000100.1:0-15111 GCF_027705505.1 Aeromonas sp. QDB56 | reverse complement strand
AGCACATAAGATCATAGTCAGATCGTGAGGTCAAACCTGTTTACATGGTTAAAAAACATTCACGATCCCGCCCTGGGCAGGCCCTGATTCATCAGGGCCTTTTTTTACCTGTTTCTGACGCATTCACCTCCCCCGACGACCATGTTGCTGCCACTTTCCCGCGCTTTACGTCCCCTTCGTCCAGGCTTGTGGCTATCATCGAGACGATTTCTCCCTTCGGGAACCTGCATGAACCACTTGAGTCGTCTGCTGTGCCTCGCCCTGTTGATGTTCGGCGGCCACCTTGCCGCGGAGCCGCTGCGGGTGGGAGTCAGCTTTGCCATTCCTCCCTATGTCATCAGCCACGAAGACAGGGGCATCGAACTCGATCTCATGCGAGAGGCCTTCGCAGGCAGCCCCCATGAGCTGCAGGTCGTCTATCTTCCCCTGGAGCGCACCTTCAGGATGCTGGAGGAAGGCAAGCTGGACGCCATCATCAACGTCAAACCCGGCATGCTGGAAAGTGCCTACCTCTCACAGCCGGTGATCACCTTCCACAACCGGGTCTTTACCCTGGCGCCGACGGCAGTCCACACCATGAAGGATTTGCAGACCCTGCGAGTCAGTGCCTTCCAGCGTGCACGGCAGATCCTGGGAACGACCTTCTCCGACATCGTCGACCAGAATCCCCGTTATGAAGAGGTGGCGAGGCAGGAGGGGCAGGTACAGCGGCTCCTGCTCGGGCGCACCGATGCCGTGATCCTGGAACAGCGGGTGTTCTACTACTATCTGGCTCAGTTGCTCGGGGATGACCAGGAGGGCGACCGCTATCCCAAGGACAAGGTCAGACAGCACGACCTCTTCCCCCCGACTCACTACCACTTCGCCTTTCGCGAGGCGGGCCACCGGCAATGGTTCGACAGACAGCTCGCCAAGATGAAGGCGGACGGGCGCTATGAGCGGATCTTTGCAGCCTATGGCACCACCTCTACTGCCGGAGACAAAAAAGCCAGCCCATGATGGACTGGCTTGATACCGGCTCCGGGGAGCCGCAGTGGATGGAGCGTTACTTCATCGCGCTGCCGTTTTTCAGCTCTGCTTTCTGACGTTTGGCTTCGCGTTTCTCTTTCAGTGACATCTGCGGTTTTTTCTTGGCATCTTTGCCGTGATGCTGTTCTTTGTTGCTCATCATCAGACTCCAAAAAGGTTACCTGGACAGTTGGAACGGGTGTTCCAGCATGTCAGCCGAATCGTGGATTTCAGTACGCCAACAGTGACGATCGGGGATCGCACTGGCCTCAGCATACTCCCAATCTTCCGCCGGGATCCAGCCTATCGGCAGCGCCTGTCAACCAGGCGTTCCCGTCGCGTGCTCCCCCAGGAAATGACGACCGGGCGACACTTTTGGCATCCGGGAACGGATGGTCAGCCTGTCTCCGATGGATGTGTGTTAGGGTGGGCATTCAACGATCGCAGGAGCGCGTCATGAAGAAGCTGGAAATGAAGGATCTGACCGAGGCCGAGAAAGCCGAGATTGCCCTGCTGGTGCAAAAAGCCCAGGCCAATGCCGATCACACCCTGACCAACGGGGAGCGCAACAAGATCCGCGAGGCAGGACGCCAGAAGATCGCCGCCGATCGCGCCCAGGCCGCCAAGGCGGCTTCCGCACTGGCGCGGGAGAAAGCCAAGGAGCGAGCCAGTGCCCAAGTACTGCCCGACACCTTCAACTGGTCCGATTCCGTCAGCAACAAATACCGTGGCAGACGGTAACGGCAGCATGAATGCTCGCAGATGACGCTGCTGCAAAAAAGGGGGCTGTCAGAGCGTCATGTCATCCCCCTGAAAAGGGCAGCAGGAGGCGCCTGGCAGCTGATGCACACCCGGATAAAACGCCGATCCAGCCATCACTGACTGAAACGAATACCAAGATAAAGATTGCCATGACAGGGTGTGCGTGTTCTAATCGTTTTCGATGGTTCGGTAGTTCAGACCTGATTATGTTAGGCAGTCATCTTAAAGCAGTGATTTGTGCAGGCAGTTATCCCCGATAATTCTTGCCAGATAATTCTCCTTCTTTAGTGCTCCCCATACGTATTTCTGACGAAAAATCATGGATTGCCGCTCCGGTGGCGTTTCACTAATCACTACTCAAGGAAATTATCATGTCCAAAATGACTGGTACCGTAAAATTCTTCAACGCCGAGAAAGGCTTCGGTTTCATCTCCCCGGCTGACGGCAGCAAAGACGTGTTCGTTCACTTCTCCGCCATCCAGTCCAACGGTTTCAAAACCCTGGAAGAAGGTCAGCGCGTTGAGTTCACCATCGAGCAAGGCCAGAAAGGCCCGGCTGCTGCGAACGTCGTTCCGCAGTAATTCAAGCCGGAGCACCTTCCCCTCTTTGGGCAAGGGCCTCAGCAAGAATTGAAAAAACCCGCTTCGGCGGGTTTTTTGTTGCCCGTTTCCGGGTGGCCAACCTGTTGCCCTGCTTCCCTCTCGCCACGGGCAGCAAAAAGGGCCCCCTGGTGGTGCCCCATTTCCTGGTCAGGTTCCTTACAGGGGCAGGCTGATCCGCGCCTCCAGCCCCCCCTCCTGGCGATTGTGGAGGCTGAGCTCACCGCCGTGCTGGTGCACCAGGGTGCGGGCGATGGCGAGCCCCAGTCCCACGCTGCCAGACTCGGTGTTGCGGGCTTCATCCAGGCGCACGAAGGGCTTGAACACCTCCTCCAACTGGCTCTCCGCAATCCCCGGCCCCTGATCGCGAACCAGGATCAGCAACTCGCCGTCACCGCGCACCAGCGAGACCTCGGCCCCCCCTGCGTACTTGATGGCGTTGCCGATGAGGTTTTGCAGTACCCGGCGCAGGGTGTTGGCCCGGCAGGCGTAGACCTCCTTGCCCTCGGCCAGGCAGGTGACGGGCTGGCCCATGTCGGCATAGTCGTCACACAGGCTCTCCAGCAGGCTGACCAGATCCAGCTCCCGGGTCGCCTCCTGCTGCCCCTCCTCCCGGGCAAAGCTCAGGGTCGCCGCCAGCATCTGCTCCATCTGCTGCAGGGTCTGCTGGAAGCGCTCCTTGTCTTCCCCGTCCGCCAGAAACTCGCTGCGCAGCCGCAGGCTGGTGATGGGGGTGCGCAGGTCGTGGGAGATGGCGGCCAGCATCCGGGTTCTGTCCTGCACGAAGCGATCGAGCCGGGTGTGCATCCGGTTGAAGGCCTGGATGGACTCGCGGATCTCGGTGGGCCCCTCCTCGCGCAGGGGCTCGATGTCCTCACCACGCCCCAGCCTGTCGGCGTTGGCAGCCAGTTGCTTGAGGGGACGGGTCGCCCGGCGGAACAGCCAGATCATCAGGCCGATCACCAGGCTCGCCACCAGCAGCAGGTTGAGGGTGGTCTGCCAGGACCAGCTCGCCGTCTCCTTGTCCACCAGGGAGCTGAACTGAAGCCAGCCGCCGTTGGGCAGTTCGATGGAGCCGTAGAGCCGCATGTCCTGTGGCGGCGGCATGCCGTTGCGATCCTTCATCATGCGGTTGTGGTGCTGCCAGGCCCGGCTGCGCTGGATGTCCTGCTTCAGCTCGGCGCTGATCTCCACCGCCAGGGAGGGTGGATAGCCGAGCTTGGCCCGCACCAGCTTCTCGAAGCGGGGGCTGCGGTTGTCCGGCTGCAACGGCTCGTCGGCCAGACGCAGCAGCAGGGTCTCGCTGCGGCTCGCCTTGAGGATCTCGTGATAGAGGGAAGGAGGAGAGAGGGAGAGCAGGCGCACCACGGAGATGATGCGTTGCATGGCGTTGCGGCTGTTGACGTAACCGAGGGCCTCCTCCCTGTCCGAACGGTAGATCTGGATACTGAGCAGCTGGATCAGCACCAGCCCCGCCAGGGCCACCAGCACTATCTGGCCGGTCAACCCCTTGGGCAGCAGCCTGGCGAAGACGCGCTTGATCATGTCGGCCTCACTCCTGGGTCACGTCGGCGGCGAACAGGTAACCGCCACCCCAGATGGTCTTGATGAGCTCGGGATTCTTGGGATCCCTCTCCAGCTTGCGCCGCAGCCGGCTCACCAGGGTATCGATGGCGCGATCGAAGGCCACCGCCTCCCGGCCACGGGCCAGATCCAGCAACTGATCCCGGCTCAGCACCCGCTGGGGCCGCTCCAGAAACACCTTGAGCAGATCGAACTCGGCGGTGGAGAGGCTCATCCCCACCCCCTCCTCGTCCACCAGCTCCCGGCGATTGACGTCGAGCAGCCAGCGATCGAAGCGCAGATCCCGGGTCAGGGTCTCCGGCACGGGCAGGCTCTCCGCCTGGGTACGGCGCATCACCGCCTTGATGCGGGCCAGCAGCTCCCGCGGGTTGAACGGTTTGGAGAGGTAGTCGTCCGCCCCCATCTCCAGGCCGATGATGCGGTCCGTCTCCTCCCCCATTGCGGTAAGCATGATGATCGGCAGGCGGGATTTGACCCTGAGCTCGCGGCACAGGGTGAGGCCATCCTCCCCAGGCATCATCAGATCCAGCACCAGCAGGTCGAACTCCCGCTCATCCAGCAGCCGCTTCATCTCCTTGCCATCGCGGGCGCAACTGACGCGCATGCCATGCTGCTCCAGAAAGCGCTTGAGCAGATCGCGGATCTCGCTGTGGTCATCGACCACCAGAATATGAGGGCAGCCTTGGTTCATCATCATCTCTCCGTTATCGGGCTGGGGCGATTATACGAAAATCAACCGGGCGGGTTGTGTCAAAGTGTGCCAGCACGCCCCTGTGCCACACTCTGCTACAAAATAGGCCTCTACTGGCAAATTTCAGACACTTCCACGGTGTTTACTGGATACCAAGGCGAAAGAGCCTCTACCCGTACACATCCGACAGGAGTTACCCATGAAAAAGCTGACCAAGACCCTGCTGACCGCCACCTTGATCCTCGGCCTGCCCCTCGGTGCCTATGCCGCCAGCGAGGCCGTCTCCACCGCCCAGCCGACCCAGGCCACGGCGACCGGTTGCCCCATGGACGGTACCGGCATGATGGGCGGCAAGCATCATGGCGGCCGCCACGACAAGATGGCCCGCATGAAGAACATGACCCCGGAACAGATCCAGGCCCATCTGCAACAGCGCTACGACAAGATTGAAGATCCGGCCAAGAAGGCTGAGTTCGTGAAGAACCTTGGTCTGCGTGCCGACGGCATGATCAAGCACGCCGAGGTGATGAAGCAGTTCGCAGAAGCAAACCAGTAAATCGAAGTGATGAAGCCGTTTGCCGAAGCAGACCAGTAAGTCGAGATGATCAAGGGAAGGTGCGAATAAGTCATATGGCACGAGAGCATTTACTGGTAACCCATTGATATTAAATGACTAAAATTTTCATTTATTGTTCTTGGGATACTTGTTCGCACTTTCCTTAGTAAGGGTTTTAAATCTACTCCCCCAACCTCTGTGCCAACCCCGAATACCGCTCGGTCTTTTTCCGCACGGCCTGTGCCAGCAGGGCGCGATCGCCGTAGAGATCGAGGCGGGCCTTGGCGCGGGTGATGCCGGTGTAGACCAGCTCGCGAGTCAGGAGCGGGCTGGGGCTGTCGGGCAGCACCAGCACGGTATGGGCAAACTCCGACCCCTGGGATTTGTGGATGGTCATGGCGTAGACCGTCTCATGGGGGGGCAACCGGCTGGGCAGCAGGGCCCGCAGGGTGCCGTCCGGCTGCTCGAACCATACCTTGAGGCGGCCGGTGTCATCGGGCAGGCAGAGCCCCATGTCGCCGTTGTAGAGGCCGACCCCGTGGTCGTTGCGCACCACCATCACCGGGCGGCCCGCATACCAGTCGCCGTCGCGGGCGATCAGCCCTGCCTTGGCGAGGGCCAGTTCGAGGCGCTCGTTGAGCCCCGTCACCCCGAAGGGGCCGTCCCGCAGGGCGCAGAGGATCTGGAAGCCGTTGAACGCCTTGAACACCGCCGCCGGATCCTCGCCGGCCCGGGCCGCCTTGAGGTAGCTGCCATAACCGGCGACCCCCTGGGCAATCAGGGCGTTGTAGGCCTCCCCCGCCCAGGGGTGCAGGCGGATGTCGCCAAATCCTGCGCCCCAGACCGCCTCCACCGCCGCCCCGTCGCCGCTGTTGCAGGCCCGCGCCAACTGGCCGATGCCCGAATGCTGGTCAAAGCGCCAGCTCTTGGAGAGCAAACAGAGGCTGTCGCGCACGCTGGCCCCCGCCGGCGTGCCTTGCAGGCGATAGCCGGTCTGGCGGGAGAGCCAGTGTGCCTGGGCGGGGCTGATGCCCTGTTCGATAAAGCTGCAGATATCCCCGAGCACGGCCCCCGCCTCCACCGAGGCGAGCTGATCCTTGTCGCCGAGCAGGATGAGGCGGGCGTGGCGGGGCAGCGCATCCAGCAGGCGCGCCATCATGGGCAGGTCCACCATGGAAGCCTCGTCCACCACCAGCAGGTCGAGGTGCAGCGGGTTGCCTCTGTGATGGCGGAACTGGCTGCGCCCGGGGATCACCCCGAGCAGCCGGTGCAGGGTGCCCGCCTCGGTGGGGATGGCCTGTACCCACTCGGGGGGCAGACCCAGGGCCTGCAGGGCAGCGCCGATACTCTCGGTCAGACGCGCCGCCGCCTTGCCAGTGGGGGCCACCAGCCGGATCGCCGGTGCCTTGCCCCCTTGCAGGCCGGTCTCCACCAGGATGGCGAGGAGCTTGGCCACCGTGGTGGTCTTGCCGGTGCCGGGGCCGCCGGAGATGACCGCGAAGGGGCGCGCCGCCGCCGTGGCCGCCGCCAGCTTCTGGCCGTTGCAGCAGAGCGCCTCGGGCACCAGGGTATCCAGCCGCTCCAGCTCGCTGGCTGCCTGGGCGCTCTTTAGCAGGGTCTCCACGGCCGGCCACTCCACCTCATGGGGGAAGACCAGATCCAGGTACTTCTCCACAAAGTGGCGGACGGAGAAATCCGGCGCGAGGCGGGCCTTGAGCAGGGCCCCGAATACCAGGCCGTAGTCGCGGGCAAAGAGGCGTGACAGGGCCGGGGCAATCTCCGGCCATTCGGCCCGTTCACTCAAGGCGCTAAGGTGGCGGGCCACCCCCAGCTCAAAGTCGTGGTAGCGGGTAAGGTAGAGGCGATCCCCCCAGAGCCGCAGGGGCCAGCGGGGGGTCTCTCCCTCCTCCTGTTCGCTCCCCACCAGGGGGCTGGCCGCAAAGAGGGCGGGCCAGCTCGCGGGATCCGCGAGATCCGCCAGCAAATCCCGGCTCTGATCCGGATCCAGCCCGAAGGGGCGCGAGGATCCCTGCCCGTCACCGCCCTGAGCGAGCATCGCCAGCGGCAGGCAGACATGGCCGCGCCCCAGCTCATGGCAGGCGAGCGCGGCCCCCAGCACCAGCTCGGGGCTGCCGCCCAGGTCGGCCACCAGCCTGGCAAATTGCAGGTCAAGCTGGCGGATGCGCCCCGCCAGCGCCAAGGCTTTCAGCCGCTCTATCATGGTTTCGCCCTTCATCTCGCCCCTCATGCCTCTGCCTTGTTCGATTTCTCTAAACGATGATCGTCAGATGTCACACCTTTACTAAACAACTCGTCCAGCCCCAGCACCAGTTCCCGGCTGGGCCTGGCATGGAAAATGCCCCCCTGGGGCATGCCGCGCAGGAAGAGATAGAAGACCCCGCCAAAATGCCGGTCGAAATCGTAGCCCGGCAGCCGCAAGGCGAGCAGCCGATGCAGGGCCAGCGAATAGAGCTGGTATTGCAGATCGTAGCGATGCTCGACCATGGCCCGCTCTAGGGCCGGGCGGCCGTAATCGGCGGGGCTCATGCCAAGGTGGTTCGATTTGTAGTCGAGCAGATACCAGCGCCCCTGCCACTCGAACACCAGGTCGATGAAGCCCTTGAGCATCCCCTGCACGGTGGCAAAACCGAGCGGCTTGCCGTCCCGCGACAGGGGGTCGTGCTGCTGGCAGAGTGCGGTCAGCGCCGGTGCCGTCACCCGCCCCATGGGCAGGAAGAACTCCAGCTCCACCTGTTTGCGCTCGGGGGCCAGATCCCGCAGCCGCACCGGATCCCCAAGGCCGGTCTCAAGGGGGGTATCCAGCACCGCCTCCACCTGCTGTTGCAGCACGGGGGCCCAGCCTTCGTCGAACCCCTCCTGGGTCAGCAGGGCGGCGATGTGCTGTGCCAGCGACTCGCCCCCCGCGTGCTCGAAGTCGATGGTCTCGAACAGGCAGTGGAGCAGGGTGCCGGGACGCGCCCCCTTGGGGAAGGTGAAGATGGAAGGGGCGGGCGCCTCCTCTTCCTGCACGGTGACGGCAGCCTCGGTGGCCACCTCGTCATCGAAGCCGGGGTTGGCCAGCACCCCCTTGCCGTGGCCGTTGCCCTGGGCCGCGAGCCCGGAGTAGGAGCTGATCCACCAGTCCCGCTCAAGCTGCCCCTGGAACGCGCGCACAGTGGGCTCCCCCGGCTTCTCCGCTTCGGCGGGCAGCGGGGCCGGGCGGGTGAGCGAGGGCTCACCGACGGCCACCCCCGGCAGGGCCTGGGCCAGGTCGGTGAGGGCGGTCGCCAGTGTCCCGGCGTCCCCCTCCTCCCCCTTTTGCAGCAGGTAGCCGATGGCGGTGCGGTGCAGGTCGGTCTTCTCCGACTTGCCCGCCCCGGAGCGCACCGGCGCCAGCCCGAGCCAGGTGGCATAGACCCCCCGGGTCAGGGCCACGTAGAGCAGGCGCAAGTCTTCGGCGAGGCGCTCCTTGTCGGCCTCGGCCAGAGACTCCTCGGCGCCGGTGAGATCGAGCACGGTGCGATTGCCCGCCTCCCCCGTTTCGTGGAACAGGGGGGTGTCGGCGGCGCGGTGGCTGCAAATGAACGGCAGGAAGACCAGCGGGTACTCCAGCCCCTTGGATTTGTGGATGGTGACGATCTGCACCAGCTTGCGCTCGGACTCCAGGCGAAGTATCTGCTCCCCGTCCTGGCCGTTGGGCTGGCTCACCGCCTCCCCGAGCCAGCGCAGCAGGGCGTACTCCCCGTCCAGCTCGCCGCTCGCCTGTTGCAGCAGTTCGCCGAGATGGAGGAAGTTGGTCAGCCGCCGCTCCCCGTAGGGGCTCGCCAGCAGGGAGGCGGCGAGGTTGCGCCCGTGCATCAGGGCCCGCAGCATGGCCAGCACCCCGTGGCGATGCCAGACCGCGCGGTATCCCATGAACTCCTGCACCGCGCTCTCCCAGGCCCGCTCGTCCGAGGCCAGCGCGTCCAGGGCCCTGGCATCGAGATCGAACAGGCCGGTGGCGAGCGCTGCCCTAAGGCTTCGCTCATCGCTCGGGTTCTGGCAGGCGTGCAGGATCAGCAGGATCTCCCGCGCCTCCACCTGGGCCAGCACGCTCTCGCGGTTCGACAGATAGACGGAAGCGATGGCAAGGCGTGCCAGCTCCTGCTGCACCAGCTTGCCCTCGGCGCCGGTGCGCACCAGCACGGCGATATCCCCGGCCCTGACCGGCTCGCTGCCGAGCATCGCCTTGCCCTCCCGGGCCAGCGTGAGCAGGCGATGGATCTCCGCCGCCGTGGCGCGGGCCATCCTGCTCTGGTACTCCCCCTTGTTGAAGGTGGGCTGACCGGTGAGCTGCCAGCAGTGCAGCACGGGGGCGGTCTGCCCCTCGATCAGCAGTGCCCGGCTCTTGCCCTGCGCCTCCACCGGCAGGAAGGGGATGTCCGCCTCGTAGATGAAGGGATCCTTCGCCCGCTCGAACAGGCCGTTGACCGCCGCCACCAGGGCGCGGCTTGAGCGCCAGTTGCGCCCGAGGGTGTAGTGGGCGCTCACATTTCGCCGCGCCTGGATGTAGGTGAAGATGTCGGCGCCACGAAAGCCGTAGATGGCCTGCTTGGGGTCGCCGATCATCAGGAGCGCCGTGTCCTGGTGACCGCCGTAAAGGCGGTGGAAGATGCGGTACTGCTGGGGGTCGGTATCCTGGAATTCATCGATCATGGCGACCCGGTAGGTGGCGCGGATGCGCTCGCACAGCCGCTCCCCCAGGCCCGAGCCGAGCGCCCCGTCGAGATCCCGCAGAAGATCGTCGAAGGAGAGCTGATGGGCCTGGCGCTTGCTCTCCTGCATCCGGCTGCGCACCACCCTGGCCGCCCGCTGCAAGACGAGATCCCGGATGCCGGGTCGGCTCGCCAGCAGGGCGTCTATCTCGCCAAAGAGCGGCAGGGTGGGCACCGTTCCCCCCTTCTTGAGGTTCTCCTCCAGCGCCTGCTGGCCGAAGCGCTCCAGCTCCTTGGGGAGGACGTAGCCGCTGGTCTCGTCCTGCGCCCAGTCGCCAATCTTGGCAAGCCACCCCTCGTAGTTCTTGCCGGTGTAACGGCTGATCTGCCCCTCGGTCTGGCGGCGGATCTCGTCCGTCTGCGCCAGCCACCCGGCTTTCACCGCCCCGATGCGGGCCATGGCGACGCTGTGCCGCGCCGCCAGGGTCTCCTCCCCCGCCACCGGGCGGATCTCCAGCTCGTCGTTGTCGAGCCAGCTCCCCATCTCCCGCAGCAGGGCGGCGGGGCTCGGCCAGAGCCTTCGCACCGCCCGGGCCAGGGGCTGATCCACCGGATAGAACTCGGCGCGCCAGTAGTCACTCACCGCCTGCAGCCGGAGCCGGCTGTCGTCGGTCAAAAATTCGGTTTCAAAGAGGGCGCCCGACTCGAAGGCGTTCTGCCTGAGCATCCGCTGGCAGAAGCCGTGGATGGTGAAGACCGCCGCCTCGTCCATCTGCCGCTCGGCGGCCAGCAGGCGACGGGCCGCCAGGTCGTGATCCTCCACCTCCGCCAGCAGCTGGGCCAGCAGGGTGTCCGTGCTTTGGCCGCGCATGAAGGCGAGACGCGCCTCGTGGATGCGGGCGCGGATCCGCCCCCTCAGTTCGGCGGTGGCCGCCTCCGTAAAGGTCACCACCAGGATCTCGGTCACCGACAGGGGCCGCTCGTGGGCACAGGGCTGACCGGCATCTCCCCCCTCCTCGCCTGCTTGTTCGATAACCGGGCCGTGGCCCAGCAAGAGGCGCAGATAGAGGCCCGCGATGGTATAGGTCTTGCCGGTCCCGGCGGAGGCCTCGATCAGCCGCTCGCCATAGAGGGGAAAACGCAGGGGATTGAGCGGGTTAGCCATTATTGCAACTCCTCCAGCGCCTGATGGAGCGGGGTCAGGTGTTCACGGGCCAGCCCCTGCAACTGGGCCAGCACCTCGTCATCGAGTTCCGGGAAGCAGCGGGCGACATAGACGTCCTGCCCCTCTCCCGTCACCATGTAGCCGCCGTTGAAGCGGGCAAGCGCCGCCTTGTCGGCCTCCTCCGGCTTTGCCGGATCCTTCTCGATCGCCTTGAGCCACTCCCAGGCGGTGCTCGGGAAGAAGGGCAGCGGCCGCTTCATCCCCTGGGTCCAGAGGGCCACCAGGGCCGCCAACCTGGGCCGCGCCTCGTCCGCCGCAAGCCTTGGCAGCCGCAGACTCTGTTTGGCATCGAACAGCAGGGTGTCGCCGGGGACGCTGCTCAATGAGAGGCAAAGGTGCTGGATCCAGGCCAGCAGCAGATCCTTGCCGTTGAAGCTGCCGGGTTTGACCACCAGCGCTCGTCCCTTCTGGGTGTCTATCCAGCCCTGAAGCTGCCCCTGGGCCAGGGCGATGTCGATCTCCACCGCCTGTTTGTCCCCCGTCCAGGGACGCAGCCGCGCCGCCAGCTTGCCCATCTCGCCGTCGATCTCCTCCAGCAGCAGGCTGCCGAACCACCCTTGCGGCAGCAGGCCGGAGAGTTGCAGCCGGTGGCGACGGGCCTCGCTCTCCCCTTCGGTCAGATGGGCATCCAGCAGCAGCGCCTTGAGCTGATAGTGCTGCAGGCCGTCCAGCTCGAAGGGCTCGCTGTCTTCGATGGTCGCCTCCTCCAGCTCGAACCATACCTTGAGGCGGCGGTTGAGGAAGTACCTGGCGGGCTGGCGATAGAAGCGCAGCAGCTCCGCCAGCTCCAGCCCCTGCTCCCTGCCCCACTCCGCAGGCAGGGGCAGATCGCCGCTCTGGAAGTTGGCGGCCCCCCGCTCCGGGCTCAGGGCCGGCAGCCAGTCGGCGGCATAGGTGAAGAGACCGGAGCCGGGTTCGGGGTAAAAGTAGGCCGGGCTGTAGGGGGTGAGGGGGTGCGCCACGATCAGGTGTTCGAGCAGCCGCCGGCCCGAGGTGTCGTCGTCGAGATCTTCATCCCCCGCCAGCACGAAGCCCTGGCGCACGTAGTCGATGAGCTCCGCCAGCAGCACGGAGGGTACCTTCTCGCTGTTGTCCTGGGCGCTGAACCCCTGATAGCTGATGTAGAGCCCCTGCTGGGCACTGAGGAGCGCCTCGAGGAAGAGGTAGCGGTCGTCATCCCGGCGGGATCGGTCCCCGCGCCGCGAGGCCACCGCCATCAGATCGAAGCCCATGGGGGGCAGGGTGCGCGGGTAGACGCCGTCGTTCATGCCGAGCAGGCAGACCTGGCGGAAGGGGATGGAGCGCATCGGCATCAGGGTGCAGAAGTTGACCTGACCGGCGAGGAAGCGCTGGCTGGAGCGGGACTCCCCCAGCACGCTGCCGAGGTAGTCCTGCAACAGGTCGGCACTGATGGCCTGCTCGAAGCGGGCCTCGCCGAGCTGGGCCTGCCAGTCGGTGAGCTGGCTGCGAATGAGCTGGAGCTGGCGCTCTTCATCCTCGTCGGCGAGATAGAAGCGCTCCAGCAGCGCCAGCAGGCAGGCGTGCCATTCGGCCAGCGGCTGCGCCTGTTGCAGCCTGGGCAGAAACTCCGCCAGGGAGTCGACGAACCAGGCGAGCTTGCCGAGGATCAGCCCCTGCTGACCCTCGATGTCCGCATAGGGCAGGATCCCCGCCACCGGCTCCCCGTCCCCCATGGCAAAACCCAGCAGCATGCGCCGCAGGCCGAACAGCCAGCTGTTGCCGGACAGACGCGGCAGCGCGAAGCGCTCGGGATAGTCGTCATCCAGCCCCCAGCGGATGCCGGTCTCCTGCACCCAGCGCCGCAGCACGTTGAACTCGTCGTCGTCCAGCTCGAAGCGGCGCAGCACGGCGGGCACCTCCAGGATGGCGAGCAGCTCCCCCGCTCCGAAGCGGGCGTTCGGCAGCCTGAGCAGGGCGAGGAAACTTTGCAGCAGCGGGCTCTCCTGGCTCGCCGCCCGATCGGAGATCGCAAAGGGGATCTGGCCGCGGGCCCCGCCCCGCCCCTTGCCGCCCTCCTTGCCAAAAACGGCCTGGATGTAGGGACCGTAGCTGTTGACGTCCGGCATCATCACCACCACGTCTTTGGGGGTGAGGGTGGGATCCTGCTCGAACAGGGCCAGCAGCCGGTCGTGCAGCACCTCGAGCTCCCGCATGGGGCCGTGGCAGGCGTGGATCTGCAAAGTGCCGTCATCCAGGCTGACAGGGCTCTTGTGGTGGCTGGCATCGAGGTTGAACTCGCCGGCCCCCCGTTCCGCCAGCTCCAGCACGTCTTTCTGGATGGCCCGCAGCAAGGTGACCTTGCCCTCATCGTCGCGATCCTCGATGTCGACGAAGGCCTCGATCTGCGGTACCTCCAACTCCATCAGCTGGTGCAGGTAGTCGCGCCCCAGCTTGCCCATGGAGGCGAGCAACGGATTGGCGGGGCCCTGCAGGGTCTCGAGATCCGTACCGGGCTTGAGCTTGTTTTCGAGGCGCGCCAGTGTCTTGCGATCGAGCAAGTCCCCCCAGTAGTAGCGGCAGGGGTTGGTCACAAACAGGTGCACCTCCACCTCGGGGCGGCTGCCGAGGGCCAGCAGGGCCTCCACGTAGCGGGGCGGCAGGGCCGAGATGCCGAACACGAAGACCCGTTGCGGCAGCCTGCCCGGCAGATCCCGGGTGCGCTCCAGCTCGTGGATGAAGGCCTCGTAGAGGTTGGCGCGGTGGTAGCCGCTGGGGCTGAGGGCCAGGGTGCGGGCCACCAGCTCGCGCCAGAGCTCGGGCTGCCAATCCTGACCGCTCACCCCGGCCAGCTCCTGGCTCAATCCTTCCCCCTCTTCCCAGCGGGCGATCCAGTCCGGCCGGTAGACCAGATACTGGTCGAACAGATCCGCCACCTTCTGGCAGAGCTGCCAGAGCCGCACCTGCTCCGGCGCCGCCCCGTCACTGCCCCCCAGATAGGCCGCGAGGGGCGCAAAGGCGGGTCTGCCGAGCAGGGTGGGCAGAATGGTCATCAGGTGCCAGCTCATGGCCCCCTTGTTGTAGGGGCTCTGGCGCGGCACGTCCGCCAGCACCCGGGTGAACATCTCCCAGATGAAACTCGCGGGCAGGGGAAAGTCGATGTTGGCGGCGATGCCGAACGCCTTGGCCAGCTCCAGCTTGAGCCACTGGGCCATGCCGGGACTCTGCACCAGGATCTGCTCCCGATCGAAGGGGTGGGAGAGCGGAGCCTGCCGGATGCGGCTCACCAGCAGCTCCTTGAGCAGATCCAGCTGATTGGAGTGGTAGAGGGTAAACATGGACGACTCCCGCCAATTTCATGAAGAGGGGGTGCGCGGGGGGACACTCTCTGGCATTCCCGTCACGGCACGCGAATCGGGATTGTCGGGGATCGGGGGATAAGATGCAAAAGGCACTTGTGGCGTCCGGACTGCGCGCCGTCACACAGATGGCATCCCCGGGAAGCGGGCACAAAAAAGCCGGTGCAAGGCACCGGCCAAAAGGCGTTGGAAAACTTGAAACGTCAGGGTATTACCAGTGCTTGCCGAGGCGGGCATCCAGGCTGAAAGCCCCTGCACCGGCCGCCGCCAGGGCTAGGAAACCACCGGCCACGGATCAGCATCTGCATCTGCTCGGCAGGCTGATAGTGGAAGATGAAGGCGGCCATCAGGGTGAAACCGGCCAGCAGCACGGAGAGGCTGCGGGTAAACAGGCCCAGCATGATGGCAAGACCGCCACCCAGCTCCAGCAGGATCACCAGGGGCAGCATGAACCCGGGCACGCCCATGGCTTCCATGTAACCCTGGGTACCGGCGTAACCGCCGATCTTGCCCCAGCCAGCCATCACGAACATCAGCGCCAGCAGTACACGACCCACCAGCAGTGCCACATCTTTCATCTTGTCCATCGTCATATTCCTTCCTGATTACCCATGACCCTCAGCCAGCTTCAAGAGCCGATATGGCATCGGAGGGCTTGCCACGACTGCATGCCCC
>NZ_JAPDBZ010000099.1:0-15220 GCF_027705505.1 Aeromonas sp. QDB56 | reverse complement strand
GGGGATCGCAAAACAGAGCAGGAGCGGCCCAAAAACCGCCGCGCATAATCGCCATTATGTTCAATTGGCATTTTCACCAGGGAAAACGGGCCGTTCGCCCCGTTGCGGCCCGCCAGCGCGGTAAACAGGCCGTTATCCCGGCTCGTTCTGGCCGGATCGCGGCTGAAAGTTTGTGACGGTTTGGCGGGAAAAATACCGGCCCTGGTGAGCCGATCCGGTTTCGCCACATCGAGGCCACCTACCGCCGATTTCTCGCACTTTCCGATGATCGTTCGAGTTACGGTGATCTCTGGTGCAGTCCCAATGTCGTACGCAGACATCGAGGGCATGCTTTGTTCACCACCGCGCATCAATACGCTAATTTGATTAATCAAATTTTAATTTTGATGGTGTTTGAGTTGCTATCCTGAATCGCGTCAACCAACAGGGCATCAGTCCGGGCGAGGGGGGTACAAATCGTCGTATTCGTCGAAGTCATAAGGAGATATGTGGTACCCCTTGGTCGCAACAAACTCGGCAAAACGTGATTCAAACTGCGAAAGGAACTGCTTCGCCATGTGCGCATTGGATTCCTTCTGCGTCGCGATCACTCTGGGTGATGGGCGAGCCGCAACCTCTCGCACGATCTCGATCAGCCCTGCAAAATCCCCATGGTCCAACTCCAGCCTAATGAAGCTCTGCCGCCTGCGGTTGCGATACGCAGCCTGCCGTTCGGCTCCGCTCATGGCGGTACCAGAGCGAGGACGCCCCCGTGGCTTTTTATCTCCAGCTTGCTCGTCGCTCATTGCCATCTCCCATCAACTATCTCGTTACAGTAACGAGAATATCTCATCATTATTGTCACCGTAACGCAAACGCAATTTCCCTTGCTCCCCCGCTATGTACCGCGCTAAAAACGCGCTCTACATAGCGGGGGGCCTCACTTTGTGCCCTTTTGACTGGTGAGCTGGACGCACATTGACCGCGGCGACAATTCGGAGTAGTTTGGAGCCTCACCCAATCGTAACTTGTGATCATCGCGCCATGAGGCCAAAGCCCCATTGACGCGACTCACCATCGAGGGACCGACCTGTACGCAGGGGAGTTGCCGAGGGGTTACGCGGGCACTGCGCCACTCGATAGTGAAACCAGCACGGGTAACCGATAGGGAACCAGGTGTGGGGCACAGAGCGCGGCAGACCGCCATAACCGGACTGTGACATCCCAACGGCGAAGAGTTGGCGGGATAGAGTGCGTTGCCGAACAACGAAAAAAATCGGCGTCAGTGCCAAGACGTTAACGCGGCACGTGCCTGAGCACAGCGCGATAACAACCGCTCGTGGGTCGTCAACCACTCAAATGACGCGAGAGGCTCAACTCGTAACCAGTGAGCAGTGGGCTCACCACTCAAACCGCGAGCTGTCGGGTACCGAGACAAAAACTGGTAATGGTGTGGGTTTGTGCAGTGTCATGCGTTTCGTTAGGGGCTTCCCCCTTCATGTCACCGCCAGCAGCACCATCCCGAGTCAGGGCATGACTAGGCGAGATCAGTCCGAGCCTGTCCACCAAGGACAAACAGGGGCGAGGTCGGGAGCAATTCCGGTCACTGCATGTATTCATGCAGGCGTTCTTACAACCCGGAAACCTGCCATACCCCGACCTGACGGCCCCTGCCGTCAGCGGCGGTGTTGTTCTTACATACCGGAGATTCACCATGTCCCTACCTGACGACCCGTGCCGCCAGCGGCGGTTTGTACGCTCTAGCCTGGAACGCTACCGGGGCGAGCTGCTGACCCTCCATCAACAGCACCACAGCACCGCCGAGCTGCAACGCTGGCTGGCCGAACGCGGCATCACCGTCGCCCACTCCACCGTCAGCCGCTGGCTCAAACAGGCCAAAACCCACCCGCTCTGGCAGGAGGCGTGAGATGGCCGTGTTTCGCTCCCCCGCCAAACAGGCCGCCAGTGTGATGCGCGAGTTGCAGGGCTCCCACCTCAAATCGGTGGGGACCGTCAGGAACTACGAACAGTGCCTCACCCGCGTCACCGAATGGACCCAAACCAACAAGCTCCCTGACGGCCTGCGCGGCCTGACCGTCGAACAGGCCAAGACGTACCTGTCAGAACGTGCCCAGGCTGTCGGCCAGAAAACCCTCGATATGGAAAGGCAGGCGATCCAGGCCATGCTGACCCATGTGACGGGCCGTCTGGCCGCCGGTGAGCGGCTGCCCGTCACCAAATCCGATACGCCGCAAGTCTTGACGCCACGCGCCTACAGCCCGCAACAGGTGGCGCTGATCTGCGCCCGCATGACCCCTCATAATGCGCTGGCGACCGAGATCGCGTATACCGCCGGGCTCAGGGCGCACGAGTTGCTGACACTGCAACGGCGCGACGAGCAAGCGCCTGACCTGCGACCCGCTCGTGACGAAAAATTTGCGGGGCGGCCGGGGGAACGCTATGTGGTGATCGGCAAAGGGGGGCTCACCCGCGAGATACAGCTCCCCTCACCACTGGCGGCTCGCCTGGAGCAGTGCCGCCTCGATGCGGCCCGGCAGGTGACCGATCGCGGCATTCACTACCAACAGCATTACGCCATTGGCGGTGGCCAACCCTGGAGTAATGCGTTTTCCCGCGCCTCCACCACGGTGCTCGGCTGGTCTAAGGGAGGGCATGGGTTGCGCCACAGCTACGCCCAGGATCGCGTGATGGAACTACAGACGCTACGGCTGTCACAAGAGGCGGCCAAGGAGGTGGTGTCACAGGAACTCGGGCATTTTCGGCCCGAGATCACCGACACCTACCTGCGCTGACCACGACACCTTGCGACGAATCCGCTGGTCGCCAGCGTGAGCGCGTCCGTGCTAGCATCATTTTTACTTTTTGATGTTTCATAACTGGATATTGATATGGAAGAGCTGCAAGCGAAGTGGACGTTCGACCAGGGCGGGTTTGCCAAGGCCCTGATCGCCCCGACCCCGATGGGGGCTGGCTACCATTTGCACCTGGTGAAGTTCGGTAAACAGAGCGAGACCATTGTCCTGGAACGACAACGGGGGGGCTGGCGCGTATTCAAGAGCATCGACGCCGCCGCCAACACCGCCAACGGCATCGGCTTTCGGCGCATCGAGATCGATCTGAGCAGCCGCTGAACCGGAAACCCCGCCAGAACAAAGACCGCTCCGTGGACAACGCCCCCGCCCACAGCCCGCAAGCGGTCTGCTGGACGGCCTCCGGTTCGGGCGTGTGCCCACCTCGCCAAGATCCGCTCTCTAAGGACAAGCCATATCAGACAAAGACGCCCTAACGGGCGCTGTTATCTGATATGGCTTTATTTGATCACTCACGATCACGACGGAGGTAGTTGGACACACTGCCCGCTGAGATTTGCAGATCCTCGGCTATGTCGCGGTTGCTGTAGCCTTGCGCCTTGAGGCGCAACACCTCCGGCAACAGCTCTGCACGGGCCTTGCCGCCCTTCGTTGGGCGCTTGGACACCTTGCCACCAATGCGCCCCCCCTTAGCGCCTCTGGCCGCCTGGACGGAGCTGAACTTGGCCGGAGTGAAGTGTCGCCATACCCAACGGGCGATGCTCTTGGCCGTGGCTTTGAGCTCGCTGTGCGGCAACGGGCCGCCCTGCTCCAACCCAAATGCATTGGCGCTATCACAGGTAGCGCGGACGGCTTCGGCCCAAGCGTCGTACCCATTGGGTCGCCAATACTCTCTGACAGCGCTGTAAGCCCACTCCCGCACGTTATCGAACAGGGTGACGTTACGCCCCAGCCCGCTCGCCTCTTTGCGGCTGCGGCGGTTATAGGCCGCCATATCGGCATCTGGGCAGAACTCCGCGAGGTAGTCGAGGGAATAGGGCTCAATGCCGTGCCATACCGTCCACCAATCGCTGTGTACGGGGTTTTTGGTGATAAGGCCAACATACCCAACGTCAGCACCCAGCCGATGCGCCAAAACGTGTTCTATGGCCGCCAGATAGCGCAACGGCTTTAGCCTAGCCGCATTGGTACGTGCCACGGGCGCGGCTAGCAAATAGCCAAGATGGTAATTCCCGTTCTCGGGGTTGATCGAGGGGACGTCTCAGAAAACGGAAAATAAAGCACGTTAAGCCATTGGCATGGCCACCGCTCTCGCAAACGATCATTTTCAAGAAGCCACCGTGAGAATGCGGGCCGCGCCAGTGCTGGCCTTGTCCGTCCCGTTCTCGAAAACCGCTCTCGAATCGAGCCGCCGAGACTGCCGAGTTTCGAGAACAGCCGAAACGCCGCTTCCAGCGGCAGACGCCACACGCAAAGCCGCGCCGTTGCTGGATCGAGCATTCCTTAGCGTGCTTTAAATTCCGTTTTCTGAATCGACCCCAAGTGGAAAGGGGGTCAAGGGTCGTAGGGGCGGCTGGCGCGGCCCGCAGCGAAGCGAGGACACGGGCCGCCCCGGAGAGGGCCGCAGGCCCGGCCCTTGACGCCCTTGGAACGACCCAAGCCTATCGGCAGACGGGAGGAAGAAGCCGAAGGCGCACATCCTCCCGGCTAGCCCCCACGTGCAATGCAGTGCTCCCCTTCCCAGCGGGAAGGGGCGGGGGGGATGGGAGAGTGTCGGCCAGTCTCGGGGCTTGTTCGGATTCGGAGTGCTGGCCGTTGGCCTGCCTTTCTGAAAAACCGCTTTTGCGGCCTTTGGGTGCCAACTGCTGTTTGTCCAGGCTGAGGCGGTGGGGCTGCGTGCGCGGCTTGTCCGCGCTTGGTGAACGGCTGGCCGCTTGCGGCCACATTTTCAGCCGGAGGGGGAGCCGCCCGAAGGGTGGGGGAACCCCGCAGGGGTGCCCCGGCCTTTAGGCCGCTTTCAGCGCCGATTTTGCGTGGTGGCTTGAGTTATCCACCGATAGGCGCAGCCAATTATCGGTAAATATTTATAGGTTAAAACATTAAAGGCATAACCGTACCGGTTTAGGGGGGGGGCGATTCAGCGTGAAAAGGGGGGGCGATTCAGCGTGGTTTTCGGCACAAGGGGGGGGGCGATTCAGCGTGAAAAGGGGGGGGCGATTCAGCGTGGATAACTTGCTTCATCCACAGGGTTTATCCCCACCCCGGCCCCTCAGCCCTTGTATGCGATGGGGGGGGGCGACCCCAGCAGCAGCACGCCGCCCGTGACGGGCTTGACCTTGGCCTGCGGATAGACGGCTAACACCTTCTTGAGCGCGGGCACAAACTCCTTTTTGAAGTCCTTGTCGGGGTCTTTCCCCTTGTACTCCTGCGCGAACTGTTCGCGGATGGCCTTCCAGTGAAGGGTGACGCCTCGCCCCTCAATGCGATGTAGCCGGTGGGCAAGCCATGTGTACACGTCCAAAGCCAGCGCGGAATCAGACAAAGCCATGAGGGCGCGGTTATCGAGCGGGACGGCGTTCTCTACCAGTGAGTTGAAGTAACCATCAGACAACACCAACAGGCCCGGCCAAAGCGCCTGCTGGCCCGTTTCCCTGTTCGCCAGCCAAGCGTCGAACTGCTCCACCGGCTGCCCGTTGAACGTGCGACCCTTGAAGCCTAGTTGCAGGCGGCAGGCTGCAAGGGCGTGCATCTGCTTCCGCAGAGTGGTGAACGATCCGCGCACCCCGCCAGTGGTGGGCTTACCCAACAGTCGCAGAAACTCGCTTGCGCTGCTGCCGATGGCAATTTCGCGGTCTTTGGTTCGCACGGCCTGCGTGGAGATCCACGCCAGCGCCAAGCGTGGCAAAGGGCCATAGGGGACGGGCTGCTGCACAGGCCCCTTGCCCTCATCCAGCCACCCCGCCTGCACGTTGATCCAAGCTGCGCCGGATTGGCGCATGAACTCGCGGCCATCGAATTTGGAGCGCGGCAGGCCGACTTGGCACAGCACCGAATGGGTAAAGGCCATGTCCTCACCATCGGGCGGCGTGCTCATGATCTCCGCCGATGCCTCAATCAGCTTGAGGTCGGATTGTGTCAGGATGCCCGGCTGTTTGCACTTGGGTGTCGCCTTGGGCTTTTCGGTAGTGACGGCAACAGACACACCGGCGGCAAGCTGGGCCATGACGCGCTGCCGCTCGGCCTGCGCCTTCTCGCGCTTCGCGGTGGCTTCGTCGATCTGCGCCCGGACTCCCGCAACCTGTGGGCTATCGACACCGTGCTCTATGGCTACGCTGGCAAGCGACCGGCGCAACTCAATGAGAGCTTCATCAAGCTGGGCGATGAGAACATCGAACGCTGATACCCAAATCTCTTGATCGTTGGCGGCCATAGCCCCCTCCCCTCTTTATCGTTCCTCGCCCTCGATGCGCAGCCCGCTCTGGAGCATCTGCATCACAGCCAGATTGATGACAGCCGCCCTGCTCTGCCCAATCTGGCTCGCCAGTTCATCGACACGATCCAGCAGCGGCTCGGTAATGGTCAGCGTGATTTGCACCTTGCGGCCCTTGCGCACCCGGCGCGGAGCTTCCGGGGTGGCTGCGGCAGCATCCGGCGCACCGGAAATGAAGGCATCCGCCGCCGCTGCGGTAGCGTCTTGCGCGGGTTTCGTCGGTTTCTTTGTAATCGCCATTCAATCTATCTCCACACTTAAAGCATATTGATTTGATATTAAAACAATGCGCTGATAAGTGCATCAAGTTCCGCGCTTGCTTTGCTGTCTTGCGGCTTGAGTTCGAGGACAGACAGGCCAGCGCCTGCCGCATTGGCGAACGCCTTGCGGCGGCGTAGCGGGGTCGGCAGGTACTCGAACTGGGGCACCTCGGCCACGGCGGCGGCGGCCTCGGCGTTGTCGGTGGAGTGCTCGCCCGGATCGGCGCAGTTGAGGACAGCAAAGCAGCGCAAACCGTCGCGCACACTGCGGGCCTCATCGACCAGCGCCGCAATGTCGTTGAGCGCCCACACGTCATAGCTGCGCGGCTGGAACGGCACCAGCAGCACGTCAGACAGCACGAGGGCTGCGCGTAGCGCGGTCGAGTCGCGCCCGCCTGCGTCGATCACCACGTCATCGAACTTGGCCGCTTGCTGCTGCACCTGTGCCCGCAGGGTCGGGCCGTCCGGGTAGGTCGCACAGGCAATGCCCGGCGTGTGCCCGGCCTCGGCACGGATGCTGATTGCCGTCTGCGCCGTGCCCTGCCGGTCGCCGTCGATCAGCCACACGTCACGCCCGGCCAATGCGCGAGCGATTGCCAGATTCACGGCGATGGTCGTTTTTCCCACGCCGCCCTTTGTGTTTCCAACGGTGATAATCATCGTCTTGCCACCTCAATTTAATATTAAAAACAGTTGCTATTGTAGTGAAAAAAGGATGCTTGTCAATGCTTGCCGCAGGCATAAAAAACCCCGCACGCGGCGGGGTTCGGTGGCGGGGCAGGGGAGGGCTTAGGGCTTAGGGCTTAGGGCTTAGGGCTTAGGGCTTAGGGCTTGGCGGCAATGATGGCCGTGGCGGTCTGATTGCTATCCATCCAAGCGGCTGTGACCGTGCAGCGGTACGTGACCAGCATCAATACCGTCTGATAGTCATCTGCTAACGCTCGTGCAAAGATCGGCTCGTGGTGCGCTATGCGGTTCCGCAGCAGGCGCACGCGCTCCAAATCGCCATAGATCGCTTGCCGCAGAGTGGCAACGGGCTTGGCCGGGTCAAGGTTCGGCAGGACACGCCGCAGGTGCTGATCCCAAATTCGGGTGTCGTAACGGCCTGTGAACATCTTCTGCCAGAAAACGAACTTCAATTCCGGGATTACCTTGCCCGTGGTCTGCGCTGCCCGTCTGGCACTTTGCAGGTCACGGCGCGGGCTGTAGCCTTGCATGGGATCGGGCAAGCTGCGCTCGAATGTTGCCGACCACGGCCAGCGCGGCCCATAGAGGGCTTCCAGCGCATCAGAAACAGCGTTTCGGATGACAACTTCACACACATGCAGCGGGGCCAGAAACGCGCCCGATACCTCGGCATTCCATGCGTAGAGCAGCAGGGCGGCAGGGTCATCATCCGACTGCACCCCGGCTGCGGCCTCGAAGGTTCCCATGCGAGCCGCTGACAACGCGGCCCGTACTGCATTAATGGTCGTTTTCTGGTTGTTTGACATACCCGCCCGGAAGCCTTATATTTGAGTCACTAGCCACGGGACTAGCGGGCGCAAGCCTCCCCCCGAGGACATACGATAGTACGAAGAAACCCGCCCACGTTGGCGGGTTTTTTCTTTTCTGGTCATCGACGCGCCCCCCTTGGAGCGACGGCCCCGACATGCTTGTATAGGGTGGTTCGGGACACGCCATAGCGCCGCGCCACGTCCGCCACCTGAATGTCGGGATCGCGCAAAAGCGCCTTGATCTCGCGCACCTGCTTTTCATCCAACTTGGGTTTGCGGCCACCGGCCCGGCCTCGGGCACGGGCTGCTGCCAGCCCGGCCTGCGTCCGCTCACGGATTAAACCGCGCTCGAACTCGGCCAGCGCCGCGAACACATGGAATTGCAGCTTGCCCGATGCGCTGCCCGTCTCGATCTTTTCGGTCAGGCTCTCGAAATGGACGCCGCGCTGCTCAAGGTCGGCCACGATCTGCACCAGATCGGGCAGGCTGCGCCCGAGTCGATCCAGCCGCCACACCACGAGGGTATCCCCAGCCCGGAGCGCCTTCCGGCACTGCTCAAGCTCCGGGCGTGCCGTGCTCTTGCCGCTGGCCGCTTCCTCGTAGATGGTCGAGCACCCGGCCTGCTGGAGCGCGTCCCGTTGCAGGTCTAGGTGCTGGTCGTCCGTAGAAACACGGGCGTAGCCAATGCGTTGATTCATGCACAGTACCGGGACATAGATAAACTAACGGCAATATTAACGTGCAAGGTCACATCCGGCCATGAAAAACGATGCCCTGCCGCCATGTCCAGAAAACCACCGTTTTCTGGACACGCTGAAACACTCACAAAACCACGTCAAAAATCGGGAAGGATTATGAACCTGCGTCTTCTTCTGAACGAACATTACTTGCGGCTGATTTTTCAAGAGCATCGAAGAGTTCGTCGGCGGTGGCAAAGCGAGCACGATGTGCGCGAGCAATTTCATCGGCCTCGGCCATCGCCGCGCGTGTTTCTGCATTTGGCACATGCAGCGCAAACGGCTGTTCTTTGTCGTCAGCGGACAGTACATGGGTTTCAACTTTTGGCATGGTGCTCTCCTTGAACTTGGCGAATGCTGGCAGGCAGCTACTCGGTAGGCTAAGTCTGTGAATTAGTCTGTCACGTAAGCGAGGCAAGTTCATAATCCAGCCCATCCTGACAACATCAGCTGGTTCCAGTCTGTCATTCGGATGTGAGGCGAAGTACCAGTTGCGCCTGCGGCGATAGAAACCGACGCGAGGTCTATCGGTAGCAAGCCTTCTCCACAAATCGCTTTGAATTATTCGGCATTGCCACACGGCCACCAGCGCCATTTTTTGGAGGGGCGATGCTCCAGTAGCCGGACAGTATTGCGCATGTCCTCGATGTGCTTTTCCTTGTCCTCAATCCGTTCACGAAGCTGGGTGTTTTCAGCCTCTAAGGCAGCGATTTTTGCCTTTAGGTAGGCTGTGGCATCTGTGGCATTTGGTGTCGCGTCTTGTGGCATTGCCCCTGTCGCGCCACTGTGGCATGCCACAGGAAAAGCGCCGAAAACCCTTGTCAGCTCGGCAATATCGACCTGTCGCCCCCCCTGTCGCGTTTTGTGTCGCGCTGAGTCGCCCCTCTTTGATGGCGCGGTACAACGTCTTGCGGTTGCGGCCAACCAGTTTGGCCGCCTCAGAAATGCTGATCTGCGTCATTTCATGGTCTTTTCCTGCCGTGCAATGGAGGCCATTTCTCGCATTACACGGTTCGATTCCGCCACATCCAAGATTGACTCGGCACAGGCGGGGCAGAAATCCCCCGTTACAGCTTGAACGACGACCGTTTTATCCTCGATGGTGAAAGACAGATCGCGGGTGTCGTGAATGAGTTCGGCTGCGCCACAGCAAGGACATTTCATGCCATCTCCAAAATGTATTCCATGCCGCCAAACTTGGCTCGCCACTTGTAGAACGTCGCCGAGCTGATGCCGTGCTCCCGGCACAGCTCCGGCACCGGCTTGCCAGCCTCCGCCTGCTTCAACACCGCAATGATCTGGCTGTCCGAAAACCTTGATTTCTTCATTTGCTAGAACTCCCTCCAGTCGAGAAAATTCTACTTCTGATCACCATTATTTTCCGGGGGGATTACCTCCAGATCATCCAGCAGGCGAACCCCGTACCTTTCGCGCGGCGACATGATCCGGCAGACTGCCAGTGCAGGCAGCCGTACAGTAGTCTCGACCACAGATTGTTGACATTCTGGCCGCTGCGGGCATCAAGAGCCCCGGCATCTCCATCCTTTCGGACGAATTCCTCGCCGAAGTTCAGCAGATGGAGAAGAAGAACCTTGCACTAGAGGCCCTGCGCAAGTTGATCAACGACGGCATTCGCTCGCGAAGCAAGGCCAACATGGTGCAGACCACGGCTTTCTAGGAGCGATTTGAGGACACGTTGGCGCGCTACCACGCCAACGCCATCACCACCGCCGAGGTACTGATGAGCCTGCGTGAAAACGTGTCGGTTGACTGGGCCCACCGGGACTCTGCCCGCGCACGTATGCGGGTGCTGGTGAAGCGCATCCTGCGCAAGTACGGCTACCCGCCCGACCTTCAGGACACGGCGGTGCAAACGGTATTGCAGCAAGCAGAAGCGTTGTCGTCCGGGTGGTCGATTTCTCGCGGTGGAGCGGCCTGACCACCAATCACATGGTGGTGCTATCGTGATTCAAAATTAGCAAAAATCAAGGACGCCGCCGCATGCGCTCAAGAATTTCCTGATTCTTACTTGGTACGGCAGCTGGTACAGACTGGGCTCCGCTGCTGGCGGGTGCCCCCGACTGCCCAGCAATGCTGGGCATAGGCTGAGCCGGTAGTGGCGTCGGAAGAGGATCACGCATTCGACCAAGTCGCTTCGTGATCCGAAACCCGAAGGGCAAACCTATCGAGATCCACCACGTGCCGTACTGACTGCGGCCGACCCGTAGCCCCGGGACGCCCCAACTGACCCCGAAGCCGTTCGATGGCGTGCGATAGCTCTTCATCTGCTGACTGCTAAATCCTGTACGTGCTTAGACTATTTTGCCCTGTTTTGCTTTACTATGCTACCGTCAACTGACTCTGGAGAGGCTATGACCGACGAGCCAGACCAAGCACTCACTGTTCGCGACGTTGCATTGCTGTTGAATGTCACAGAAAAGACGATCTACAGGCTCGCACAGAAACGGGAGTTGCCTGGATTCAAGGTAGCAGGAGCGTGGCGCTTTATGAGACAGGACATCAACCGCTGGGTCGAAGCAAAGAAGACTGAGGCCATAGACGCGCACGAATTGTCACGACGGTGACAGTTCAAACCTAATTCAAGAGGGAAAGGAAGATTTATGCCATATACCGCCGAAATCAGTCGAAGCAATCCAACCGCTTTTCTCTTTCTCGTCGACCAATCAGGTTCGATGAACGACAAGATGTCGTCCGGGCGCTCTAAGGCTGAGCAGGTGGCTGATGTGCTTAACCGAACCCTCGCGACGCTGATTACACGTTGCACCAAGTCTGAGGGCACTCGAAACTATTTCGAGATTGGCGTCATCGGATACGGCGGCAATGGCGCTTACAACGGATTTCAAGGGGCACTCGGCGGCGCGATCCTGAACCCCATCTCAGCGATCGAGGCATCACCCCTAAAGATTGAGGAACGCAAAAAGAAAGTTGATGACGGCGCTGGCGGTGTTTTGGAGCAGTCAATTAAGTTCCCGGTGTGGTTTGAGCCGCACGCCAGCGGCGGCACACCAATGTGCCAAGCGGTAACTAAAGCGGCGGAGGAGCTTGTTGCCTGGTGCGATGCGCATTCAGACTGCTACCCCCCCACAGTTCTTCATATCACCGATGGCGAATCCACCGATGGTGACCCAGAGCAGTTAGCCTCTCAATTGCGGCAGATTCAGACAAACGACGGCGCAGTCTTGTTGTTCAACTTGCATGTCAGCACTTCCGGGGCCGATCCTATCGAGTTTCCAGCCTCAGAAAACACATTGCCGGATAATTACGCAAAGTTGCTTTTCAGGATGTCCAGCCAATTGCCTGAGCACCTGATTCGCTTCGCACAGGAAAAGGGGTTTAAGGTTGGCATGGAATCCCGAGGATTTATGTTTAACGCTGATGCTGTACAAATTGTCGATTTCTTCGACATCGGCACTCGTGCATCGCAATTGCGTTAAGTGACAAGCTAATGAGGGTTGTCTTTTGCGGACAGGTGCCCAAAGATCTCAAATACCCTGAATCAACTGAGGATGCAGTTGAGATCGCCCATTCTGAGGGCCGGCTTGCGATCAGTGATGGTGCATCAGAGTCGTTTGATTCAAAGACTTGGGCGCAATTGCTGGTCAAGAACTTTGCCCGATCTCCCGGCCTAAGTTCAGACTGGCTGTCAGAGGTCCTCCGCCTATACGCCGCGAGCTACGATCTCTCAACACTCAGTTGGTCTAAACACGCAGCCTTTGAACGCGGAAGTTTCGCTACTCTGTTGGGTTTGGAAATGTTACCCTCCCATTCGGCAGTCGACATAATTAGCGTCGGGGACAGTCTTGCAGTGCTGCTCTCTAATGGAGAGTTGATCGACTCGTTTCCTTACGGGAATGCTCAACAGTTTCAGCAGCGCCCCGAGCTCTTTTGTACGAATCCTTTACACAATGGGTTTTTTGAGGATTCTGACTTTTTTTCTCGCCATCACAAGACTTGGATCTTTAAGGGGTTAGAACGCCCGGCTGTCTTGTGCATGACTGATGCTCTTGGCGAATGGGCTCTCAAAATGGCTCAAAACGGCGAGCCTCAATGGGCGACTTTGCTGTCGATTACGGATGAAGCGCAACTTCAAACGATTGTACTTGGTGAGCGCCAACAAAGGCGCATGCGAATCGATGATGTGACGTTAGTTTCTATTGCATTTGATGGGATGGTGCTTGATGAGTTATCCCACACTTGAACAATACAATGAAGCCTTTCAGCATCCTCATCTTGCGCTCACCGACCCTGAGCTGAAGCTAGGCAGCATCGCAACGACCGGGCTTGGTCTCCCCCTTGCACTGTGCGGTGGCTTCGCCCTGACCTACACAATCAAGAACGGCACCAAGAAGCACGCCGTCAGGTGTTTTCACAAGCAATCGAATGCTCTTGAGAAGCGCTACATCTCAATATCAAGCCGACTGAAGAGTCTGCGATCCCCATATTTCGTTGACTTTGAGTTTCAGCCGCAAGGCGTCCGGGTAGCAGGGAAATCCTTTCCCATTGTCAAAATGGCATGGGCTTCCGGCACGACATTAGGGGAATTTTTAGAGCGAAATCATAGAAGCTCTTCGAATCTTTTGAATCTTAGGGCTTCCCTTCAATCCCTCGCGAAATATCTTGAGAGCCAAGGAATGGCTCATGGAGACGTACAGCCAGGGAATGTTATGGTTGCCGATGCTGGAAACAAAGTACAGCTCATTGACTACGACGGCATATTCGTTGAAGAACTAAAGACCCTTGGCAGCTCAGAGTTGGGTCATCGGAACTTTCAGCACCCTAAGCGTGCATCAAGTTCTTGGAACGCAACACTTGATCGGTTCTCTTTCATTAGCCTCGATCTCGCGATTCGGGCACTCGCGTCACACCCTGAACTCTGGTCAAAAACACACTCCGACGGGGACTCGATTCTCTTCAAGGCAAACGATTTCGCCGATCCGAGTCAGTCGTCAATCTTTAGTGATCTCGTTGGGCGTGGAAATTTCGCAGAGGATGCGAAGAATTTCGCAGCGATCTGCAAGTCGGCATTTGACAAAACCCCCACCCTTGAGGATTTTCTTGCCAAACGGAACATTCCTCAGGTCGCGATTACCGTTGCAAAACCATCTCAAGAGTCTCAAGAGATCGTTGCGCAGTACTTGTCAGCGTTCCCTGTTCTTGATGCAACAAATTATTCTCTCTGCTCAGGATTCGTTGGAGACAAGGTTGAGCTGATTGGCCAAGTTATTGAGGTCAACCAAAACAAGACTCGTCACGGAAAACCGTATGTGTTTATCAATTTTGGCCCATGGCAAGGGCACATCGTAAAGATCAGCATCTGGTCTGAAGGGCTGGGTGCGCTTACAACGACTCCGACCGCGAGTTGGGTCGGAAAGTGGGTCAGTGTTACTGGATTGATGGAGCCGCCGTATGTAAGCCGGAAATACAATTACTCCCATCTATCTATCAGCATTACGCAAGGTAGCCAGCTTCACTTAATTAGTGAGAAGGAAGCTAGGTTCAGGCTCGCTGGATCGTCAACAAGATCAGCAAACCCTGGAGCAAGGACGTCGAACCAGGAAATACTTGACAGTATCAAGACTGGATCAGTCTCCGCACGTACGACATCCCCATTTCCCCCAACTGCAACTGGTCGAACTTCGACCGCCGCTCCTGCCACTTCAAATCAAGCAGTGCTTCAGAGGATACGTAGCAGTCAGCCTACGTCTCAGCCCTCCTCCACATCTAGACAACCGCGTTACAACCAGGGGGTACAGCGGTCGCAGCCATCTTCATCGAGTAGCAACTGCTTTATAGCCACAGCGGTATACGGATTAGACGCACCTGAGACAAACACGCTTAGACAATGGCGTGATAGGGCGCTATTGCCGCATTTTCTCGGCCGTTTGCTTGTCTCCGCTTACTATGCTGTTTCACCTCGTGTAGTGCCCGTAATCTCTCGAAACAAATGGATTCGGGATAAGGTAAAGTCGGCACTGGACAGGATCGTTCATGCGGTCGCGTCAAGATTTGACGGCGAGCGTCACCAATGAGCCGCCGTTAATTAGGCACTGCTCAACTTCACGCCGCAGAACAAGCCCGGGAAGGTGCTTCCCGCCTGCATAGACCCACCGACGCAATTCCATCGCGGCCGCGCCCCAGTCTCGCTGATTGATCCGCCGTCGCAGCGCCATTTAATTTGAACACAACAACAAACCATCAAACGATGAAAGCAAGCCATCCCCCCCCGGAACATCAACCACCAAGACTCGGCCCATCCCTGTCACGCTTCACTTGGCGGGCCCGCTCCTGCTCTTGCCTATGCTGCTGCACTTCCGGCGCGTTCCACGCATGTAAGCGCCCTTGAATCGGCATCTTTTTTTCCCAAAATCAGCTCGTCACACTTGAAATCCATTACCTCTTCGCTGGA
>NZ_JAPDBZ010000098.1:0-15307 GCF_027705505.1 Aeromonas sp. QDB56 | reverse complement strand
CCAGCGGGGCTGACGCCCCGGCGAAATTCCCCTCCCACCTACGTCGGAGGGAGTCCCCTTTCGCATTTAAGATGGGATAGGTTTTCAGAGCTCGAGGATCTCTTTGACGAAAGGGATGGTCAGCTTGCGCTTGGCACGGAAGGAGGCGTTGTCGAGACGATTGAGGGTGGCAAGCAGGGTGCGCATATCGCGGGAGAGGCGGTTGAGCAGGAAACGGCCCACGTCGATGGGCAGCTTGAAACCCCGCAGCTCGGCGCGCAGTTGCAGGGCGCTGAGTTTGCCCTCGTCGTCCAGCTCGTCGAGGTGGAAGCTCACTCCCCAGTCGAGACGGGACGCGAGATCCGGCAGTTGCAGCCCCAGCTTGCGTGGCGCGCTGCAGCCGGTAACGATGAGCGTCCCCTCCCCCTTCTCCTTCCAGCGATTGTAGAAGTCGAACAGGGCCCGCTCCCACAGGGCGTTGCCGGCGATCGCCTCCAGGCTGTCAAGACAGACCAGGGGCAGGCTCTCCAAAGCATCGAGCATGCTGGGGTCGAGCTGTTCGAACTGATCGAGGGAGAGATAGGCCGCCGCCGCGTCGCGGGCGTTGACCTCGGCACAGGTAGCATGGAGCAGATGGGAGCGGCCCGACCCCTTGGCTCCCCAGAAATAGAGGAAGGGCGAGCCCTGACCGATGGCCGCATTCTTGAGGGCGGTGATCAGATGGGCGTTGTTGCCGGGATAAAAACTGACGAAGGTTTCATCATCCGGTAGTTGTACGGCTAAAGACAGTTGGGCCGGTTGCTTCACTCGTTGGGCTTTGACTGTGATATTTGCGGGCAAGTGTATCACCAGCGGGGCAGATAGAGAACCGCCCGACCATGCCGGGCGGTCAGGATCCTTCCCCGGGATCAGGGCTGCGACCATTGATAGCGCAGGCCGCTCTCGTTGTCTTCCACCTGATGCAGGCGGCTCTCCAGTTGCAACCCCCTCACCAGCTCGGCCTTGTCCCCCTGCAGCGAGAGGTTGAAGGTCACCTTGTCCCCTTCCAGCTTGCCAATAGCCACCTTGGTGACACTGGCCATCCCCTGCAGCAGCTTCTGGATCTGGATCATGCCATCGATATCGGACAGCCCCTCCACCACCAGGGTCTGGCTGGAGGCGACACCGGAGAGACGGGTACCGTACTGCTGCACCAGCCAACCGGCCAGGGCATCGGCAAAGCCCTTTGCCACCTCGGCCTGGGTACCTGAACCCGAACCCTTGGTCAGCTCGGTCAGCTCTCCTGCCTGCGCCCCCGGCTTGGTACCATAAAGACCCCAGTCGATGCTCCAGGCCTCCCCCTCCGGGCTCAGTTTGCCGAGCACCACCATTTCGGCGCCGTAACGCTGGCTCGCCTTGAGCACGGGATCGGCAAAGCGGCCCCAGACATCGGTGGCATTGACCGCCATGTTGTCATCCAAGTCCATCAGCGGGAGACTGACCGGCAGCCCCATGGCCTGGGTCTGGGCACGCAGCGCCTCGGACCAGCCATCGCCGGACTGATCCGGCAGAATGCGCCGCTCGCCTTCGTCGACCACCAGCCAGATGGCGACCTGCGGCCGCACCGGGCCAAGCAGGGCAAACTTGCTCTGGCCGACCAGGGCGTTCACCTTGGCCACATTGAAATCCGCCTTGAGAAACTTGACCGAGCCGATGTCCTGATAGTTGTATTGCTGCACGTAATCCGCCGGCGCCGCCAGGGCCTTCACCACATCCGGCTGGGTGAGGATATCGCGCTTGCCCGTCACCTTGACGAGCACATACCCCAGCGCCTGGGACTGGGCGGCCGTCATGTCGCCACTGGTGGGAGCCTTGCCCTGATAGAGGTCGGTTACCTGGGCGGCCGACACCACGAGAGGCAGACAGCAGCAGAGGAGAGTCGCTAAGCGTTTCAGCATAAGGAAGATTCTCGAAATGGGGGATGGTGCTTATGGTAGCGGCAAGGCGCGCATGGCAGCAAGCAAAGGGGGGGAGAAACAGCGGAGCCGGCAGGGTGCCGGCTCCGTTTGCGCGCCTTGGGCGCGGCGATGGGGTGATGCTTACTTGGTGCCGAAGATCTTGTCGCCGGCATCACCCAAGCCCGGGACGATATAGCCCTTCTCGTTCAGCCCCTGGTCGATGGAGGCACAGAACAGCTCCACGTCCGGGTGAGCGGCTTCCAGCGCCTTGATGCCTTCCGGCGCGGCAACCAGCACCAGCACCTTGATGGACTGGCAACCTTTCTTCTTGAGCAGATCGATGGTGGCGATCATGGAGCCGCCGGTGGCCAGCATGGGGTCGATGACCAGGGCCAGACGCTCTTCGATGTTGCTGACGATCTTCTCGAAGTAGGGGACAGGCTGCAGGGTCTCTTCATCGCGATAGATACCGACCACGCTGACGCGGGCGCTCGGCATGTGCTCCAGCACGCCGTCCATCATGCCAAGACCGGCGCGCAGGATTGGCACGACGGTGACCTTCTTGCCCTTGATCTGGTCGACTTCCACAGGGCCGTTCCAGCCATCGATGGTCACTTTTTCGGTTTCGAAGTCAGAGGTCGCTTCGTAAGTCAACAAACTGCCCACTTCCTTGGCCAGTTCACGGAAACGCTTGGTGCTGATGTCGCCTTCGCGCATCAGGCCGATCTTGTGCTTGACCAGGGGGTGTTTGACTTCAACGACTTTCATTATTATCTCCTCTAACCGGCGCCAAAAAATCGCGGAATCATACAACAAAAGCCACGGCTTGTAGAGCTTTTCGATTCAAAAACGCGCAAACGATTTTCTTTCTGGTTTTTCGTGCCCGCTGGTAGAATACGCCCCGAATTTTACCCTCCACTTCTTTATATGACGGGGAATACGCGTGACTGACAAAACCTCACTGAGCTACAAGGATGCTGGCGTAGATATCGATGCCGGCAATGCACTGGTTGAACGTATCAAGGGCGTGTCAAAACGCACTCGTCGTCCTGAAGTCCTTGGTGGTCTTGGCGGCTTTGGGGCCCTGTGTCAAATCCCTGCTGGCTACAAGGAACCGGTACTGGTCTCCGGTACCGACGGGGTGGGCACCAAGCTGCGTCTGGCCATCGACCTGAAGAAGCACGACACCGTGGGGATCGACTTGGTCGCCATGTGCGTCAATGACCTCATCGTGCAGGGCGCCGAGCCCCTCTTCTTCCTCGACTACTATGCCACCGGCAAACTGGACGTGGACACTGCCGCTGCCGTGGTCACCGGCATCGGCGCCGGCTGCGAACAGTCCGGCTGTGCCCTGGTCGGCGGTGAAACTGCCGAAATGCCTGGCATGTATGAAGGGGAAGATTACGACATCGCCGGTTTCTGCGTCGGCGTGGTGGAAAAGAGCGAGATCATCGACGGCAGCAAGGTTGGCGAAGGGGATGCCCTGATCGCCCTGGCCGCCAGCGGTCCCCACTCCAACGGCTTCTCCCTCATTCGCAAGATCCTGGAAGTCTCCAAGGCCGACGTGCAGCAGCCGCTGGGTGACACCACCCTGGCCAACGCCCTGCTGGAGCCGACCCGCATCTATGTGAAGCCCGTGCTCAAGCTCATCAAGGAGTGCGAGATCCACGCCCTGTCCCACATCACTGGCGGCGGCTTCTGGGAGAACATCCCGCGCGTGCTGCCCGCCAATACCCAGGCGGTCATCGACGAGCAGAGCTGGCAGTGGCCGGCGGTGTTCAGCTGGCTGCAACAGGCAGGCAACGTCACCCGCCACGAGATGTATCGCACCTTCAACTGCGGCGTCGGCATGATCATCGCCCTGCCGGCGGATCAGCTGGACAAGGCACTGGCCCTGCTCAAGGCCGAAGGCGAGAACGCCTGGCACATCGGCCACATCGCCAAGGCGGCCGATGGTGAGGAGCAGGTCATCATTCAATGAATGATCGGATCAACGGCCAGATGACCTCCCCTATGAAACGCATCCTCGTCCTCATCTCAGGCAGCGGCAGCAACCTGCAGGCCATCCTCGATGGCTGTGCCGGCGGCAAGATTGCCGGTCAGGTGGTCGGCGTCATCAGCAACAAGGCTGATGCCTATGGCCTGGTGCGTGCCAGGGAAGCCGGGGTGGCAACCGCCATCCTGGCCCAGCAGCAGTTCGCCAGCCGGGAGGAGTATGATGCCGCCCTGCTGGCCCTGATGGCGGATTATCAGCCGGATCTGGTGGTGCTGGCCGGCTTTATGCGGATCCTGAGCGCCGACCTCGTGCGCCACTTCGCGGGGAGGATGATCAACATCCACCCCTCGTTGCTGCCAAAATACCAGGGTCTGCACACCCACCAGCGCGCCATCGAGGCCGGTGATGACGAGCACGGCGCCAGCGTCCACTTCGTCACCGAAGAGCTCGACGGCGGCCCGGTGATCCTCCAGGCACGGGTCCCCATCTTCGAAGGGGACAGTGCAGACGAGGTCGCCGCCCGGGTCCAGGTGCAGGAGCACAGCATCTACCCACTGGTGGTGCAGTGGTTCTGTGAAGGGCGCTTGCAGATGCGAGAAGGGTCTGCCTTCCTCGATGGCAAGCAGCTTGGCCTGGCAGGCTATGCCAGCGAGTAACCGCGAGCAGCAGTAAGACACAACAAGGGAGGCTCAGGCCTCCCTTGTCATTTCTATCGGCCAGCGCAATGGCTGTCATCACGTCCGATGACGCCGCTGCGCGGCTCATCGGCCCTACACCGGATTGTCGATATCTATAAAGGTCACCTCCAACCCGTGTACGGTGGCGAGCCACTCTCCCAGCGCCTTGACGCCGTAGCGCTCGGTGGCGTGATGGCCTGCGGCGTAGAAGTGCATGCCCATCTCGCGGGCGGTGTGGATGGTCTGCTCGGAGGCTTCGCCGGAGATGAAGGCATCGATGCCCTGCTCCGCCGCCTGGCTGATGTAGCTCTGGCCACCGCCGGTGCACCAGGCCACGGAGCGGATGAGCTCGGGACCACTGTCACCACAATGAAGCGGCTCGCGACCGAGACGCTCGGCAATCAGCTTGGCAAAATCGCTGCCGCTCATGGGCTCCTCCAGCTTGCCCACCATGGCCACGCTCTTGCTGTTCCAGGGCTCGAGACCGCGACGCACCTTGATGCCGAGCAGCCTGGCAAGCTGGGCGTTGTTCCCCACCTCGGGGTGCACGTCCAGCGGCAGGTGGTAGGCAAACAGGTTGATGTCGTGGGTCAAGAGGGTCTTGAGACGACGCTGCTTCATGCCGGTGATCTGGGCCGGCTCGCCGCTCCAGAAGTAGCCGTGATGAACCAGGATGGCGTCGGCATCGGCGGCCACGGCGGCATCGATGAGGGCCTGGCTGGCGGTGACGCCGGTCACCACCTTGCGAATGCGCTCGCGCCCCTCCACCTGCAGGCCGTTGGGGCAGTAATCCTTGATGGCATGGGGTTCGAGCAGGTGGTTGAGCAGGCTTTCCAGTTTACGATGAGAGATCATGGGGGTCTCCTAGCTGGGCTCCCCACGCACTGTGCGGGGAGCCGGATTCCGATCGTCAGGGCCCATGATAATCGAGCCGGACCGGCAAGGCCATGCGCCTGTCAGGCCTAGGCGGGCAACTCGATGCCGGCGTCACGCATCTGGGCCAGCTTGTAGCGCAGGGTGCGCGGGCTGATGCCGAGCTTGTCGGCCACCGCTTTGCGACTGCCGTTGCACTCCTGCAGGGTGTCCAGAATGATCTGGTGCTCCTGCAGCTTGAGTTCGCCGCCAAGCCCCTCCCCTGACAGCCGCTCAAGCGGCCGCACCAGGGTCTCGTCCGTCTCTTCCAGGATCAGGTGCTCACAGTCGATGAGGCCGTCTGGGCAGAGGATCAGGGCGCGCTGCACCACGTTGTCGAGCTCGCGCACGTTGCCGGGCCAGGGGTGAGCCATCAGACGCTCTCGGGCGCCCTCTGCAAGCTGCGGCGTCGGCAGCCCCATCTGGCTGGCATGCAGCGCCAGCAGATGCTCCGCCAGGGGAAGAATGTCCCCCGGGCGCTCCCAGAGCGCCGTCCAGCGCAGGGGGAAGACGTTGAGGCGGTAGTAGAGATCTTCGCGGAACAGCCCGTCCTGCACCGCTTTTTTCAGATCCCGGTTGCTGGTGGCAATGACCCGCACATCGAGGGGGATCATTTTGCGGCTGCCGAGCCGCTCCACCTCTTTCTCCTGCAAGACCCGCAGCAGCTTGGCCTGCAGTCCCAGATCCATCTCGGTGATCTCGTCGAGCAGCAGGGTTCCTCCCTGAGCCTGCTCGAACTTGCCAGGGCACCCCTGCACCGCACCGGTGAAAGCGCCCTTCTCGTAGCCAAACAGGGTCGCTTCCAGCATGTTCTCCGGAATGGCGGCGCAGTTGATGGCGACGAAGGCCTGTTCTGCCCGGTTGGAGTGGTCGTGAATGTAGCGAGCCAACACCTCCTTGCCCGTCCCGCTCGGGCCGGTCACCATGACGGTGGCTTCGCTTCTCGCCACCCGGGTCGCCAGCTGGAACAGCTCCGCAGTCCTAGGGTCCCCGTACACCACGGCCCGCTTCTCCACCTTCTGGGCCGGCACATAACGGCTGACCTGGTTGAGCAGCACCTCGGGGGAGAAGGGCTTGGCCAGATAGTCGATCGCCCCCTCGCGCATGGCGCGCACCGCCCCGTCGATGTTGGCGTAGGCAGTCATCAGGAGCACAGGCACCTGGGGATATTGCTGGCGGATGTTGGCGAGCAGGGTCAGGCCATCCATGCCCCCCATCTGGATGTCGGAGATCACCATGTCAAAGCGCTGACGGGACAGGGCAAGCAGGGCCCGCTCGCCGCTGTCCACCTCGCGGCACTCATACCCACCGAGCAGCAGGGTATCCACCAGCGCCTCGCGCAGGCCGTTGTCATCTTCCACCACCAGAATGCGAGCCTGGGTCATGCCACACCTCCTACAACCAACATGGCCTTGTCGAGAATCATCTTCACCGGCGCTCCGGCTTTTGCGCGCCTCATGCCACGCCCCCCAACTGAACCTGTTGCTGATGCAGGGGGAAGGACAGGGTAAAACAGGTGCCCTCGCCAGGGACCGAGGCCACGCTTACCTCTCCCTGATGGGCTCGTACCACCGACTGCACCACCGCAAGACCGAGGCCCGTGCCTTGGGATCGGGTGGTAAAGAAGGGTTCGAAGATCTGGTTGAGCAGGGAGGGGGCCATCCCCTTGCCGTTGTCGATGACCCGCATCTCCACCCGGTTGCCGCTGCGCACAGCGCTCACCAGGAGCGAATCGGCGCCGGCCTGCCGGGCGTTGGCGATGAGGTTGTTGATGGCCCCCGCCAGAGCACTGCTGTTGGCAAGCAGACAGAGATCGGGCTCAGGGGCCTCCAGATGCAAGGCGCAGCCCTGCTGCTGGCAGAAGGCTTCGGCCCCCGCCTGCACTTCCGCCAGCAAGCCCTGCACCGAGAGGGGCGCCACCACCTGGTTGTCGCCATTGCGGGCAAACAGCAGGATGTCGTTGATCTGCTTCTCGAGATCCTGCAGGCGCGCCATCAATTTTTGCTGGAACTGGCTGCGGGATTCAGGCTTGAGGGTGCGGTTGGCCAGGTTGGCCGCATAGAGCATGGCGGCGGAGAGCGGGGTGCGGATCTGGTGCGCCAGGGAAGCCGCCATGTTGCCAAGGGCGGAGAGACGCTTCATGTGGTTGACCCTGTCCTGCAACTGGCGGGTCTCGGTCAAGTCGGTAATGAACACCAGTTGGCCGGGCTGATCCGGCAGCGGCTGGGTCGACAGCTGAACCCGGCGACCGTCTCGCAAGGAGATCTCGTGACCGTCATCCTCACGGGGTTCGAAGCAGCGGGCAATGATCTGGCGCCAGGAGAGGCCTTCCAGTGGCTCTCCCAGCAGCGCCAGGGCGGCAGGGTTTGCACGGGTGATCAGCCCCTCGCCATCGAGCAGCAGCACGCCGGTCGGCAGCGCCGTGAAGATGGCGTAAAGCTGACTCACTTCATGTGACTGGAGGGGGACATCCTGCTGCAAGATTGTCATAAAGCTGACCTCAAACTGGCGATTGAGTCAGCTTATTCAATTTCCATGCCAGCAAAATAGACGTTATTTATCAATGTATTGGGTCAATGCGTCAAAGCATTGACCTCAATTGTCCTTGCTCATGCCGTACTTCTTCATCTTCTCCACCAGGGTGGTGCGGCGCATGCTGAGCAGGTCGGCGGCGCGGGCCACCACCCCGTCCTGGGACTCCAGGGCCTGGCGGATCAGCTCCACCTCGAGGTCGGCCAGCATCTCCTTGAGGTTGACCCCCTCTTGAGGCAACTGCATGGGCAGGGGCATGGCGATGCCGGGATCCAGCTCTGGTGGGGACTGGAACACGGCAGCCAGGGCGTCCCGCTCGTCCATCTCGGTGAGCCGCTCATCTCGTGGCTCGCAGGGCAGCAGGCGATAGCGGCCGGGCAGATCCGCCACATCGACGATCTGGTTCGGATAGAGGATGAGCAGGCGCTCGATGAGGTTGGACAGCTCGCGCACGTTGCCGGGCCAGGCGTACTGCATCAGGGACTCCATGGCGCGCTGGGTCAGACGGATGATCCCCTTGTGCTGTTCGGCATGGCGATTGAGCAGCTCCTGCAGCAGCAGCGGGATGTCGTCGGCCCGATCCCGCAGGGGGGGCGTCTCGATGGGGAACACATTGAGGCTGTAGTAGAGATCTTCGCGAAATGCCAGGGTGCGGATCATGGCTTCCAGATCCCGGTGGGTCGCCGCGATCACCCGCACATCGGCCTGGACGGCCTTGCCGCCCCCGACCCGGTCGAACTGGCGCTCCTGCAGCACCCGCAGCAACTTGACCTGCATCGGCAGCGGCATGTCGCCGATTTCGTCGAGGAAGAGGGTGCCCCCCTGGGCCAGTTCGAAGCGGCCGCGCCGGGCGGCAATGGCACCGGTGAAGGCCCCCTTCTCGTGACCGAACAACTCGCTCTCGAGCAGCTCCGCCGGAATGGCGCCGCAGTTGATGGGCACGAAGGGGCCCGCGCTTCGGGCGGACAGCTCGTGGATGGCGCGAGCCACCACCTCCTTGCCGGTTCCGGACTCACCGAGGATCAGTACGTTGGCGTCGGTCTCGGCCACCTGGCCGATAAGACGGCGCACCTCCTGGATGCCCCTCCCCTTGCCCACCAGCAGGCGCAGCAGGGTCTGACCCTTGTCGTGGGTCTGATGACGGGGATGCAGGGAGATGAAGGCCTGGCAGAAGTGCAGATGACGGGTGAGGGACTCATAGGTAAAGGGCGCCTCGGCCACCCCGATGAAGTTGCTGCAACCATGGCTCGCCGGCATCAGGGAGAGGAAGGGCAGACGAGGATGGGCGGCAAGCAGCTCACTCAGGGCGCGCTCGCGCAGTTCCCCGGCCAGAATCCCCTGCAAGGGCCCGGCAGTCTCGATGGCCACATCGAGATCGCTCTCAACCACCTCCTGCCAGGGGATCCCCATGAAGGAGAGCACAGTCCCCAGTTGCTGGCGCCGCACATCATCGGCATCAACAAGCAGCACACCCATAGCCATCCTATCCATATTTTCACACCTGACGCCAAACTATTGTTTTTTAAGTGCTTATTAAAACCAATTTCGCACTGTGTCATAAGGGGGACAAAGTGCCAAAATTATGGCGGATTGTCAAAACTTGTCACATCCTCCCGGACCCTGGCGGGACGGGGATCACGCTTCCAGCCAGATTGAGTATCGGATGAAAACCAGCGAAGGGGAAAGAATGACGCCGACAGGGTGCGGCGTCAGAGGAGGGATCAGTGTTTCACGCTCTCCTGGGGAGCGGCATAGCGGCACTCGGGAAACCGGCTGCAGGCGAGGAACAGGCGACCGGCATGGGGACCCTTTCGTGCTTCCCGTGCCACCAGGGGCGCGGCACAGCGGGGGCAATGAGGGATCGTCTCCCGGGGCTCCTCCTCATCCGGATCGAGGAAGGGATTCTCCTCCATCAACACGGGCATTGCCTCTCCGGCCTGGGGGGCCGGCACCTGGGGCTCCCTGGCAGCCCCCGGGTGTGACGTGCCCAGATCGACACCATCGAGCAGCAGCGGGCTGAAGGTCGGTTCGCGGCGCTCGCCGGGCAGCAGGTCATCCACCGGCGCCGTCGTTCTCGCCAGCAGGGGCAGCAGTTGCTCCCGCAACTCGTCGACCTGGTAGTGGCTGCTGGCCGGGATCTGCAACAGCGGCAGGCCGGCGCCATCGCAGGCCGCCTTCAGGAAGAGATCCCGCGACTTGCGCTTCTGGTGGCGGTGCCCCTCGTCATCCAGCTCCACGGCACACAGGAAAGAGAGATCCGCCGGGTGGCAGAGCAGAAAATCGAAGTGCTTCTCCCCTATCTTGCCGAGCGCCTGCTGGCGCTTGCCCTTGCCAAGGTGCGCCTCGGGCGTCAATACATAGGAGGCTCGTACCTTGGCAAAGACACGGGCCTTGTCCCCCACCGCCTGATCCAGCACCCCGAAGAAGGTGCGCTCGGCTGGGCTCATCAAGGTTTCCTGCAGATCATAGGGCTCGGCCTTGCCCTCTTTCTCCCTGCGCCAGACGATCACCAGCAGGAGCAACCCCAGCAACACGGCTCCTGATACGACAAGGCTATTCATACACGCACATCCCGTTTACAAGACAAATTCAGTTCACACCAAAGGAAGGGGCACACTCTACCACGGGGAAAGCGACTCAGGCAGCGCAGAAATCAAGCCCGTCCCGGCATTCGCGTTTTTTCACTGAATTTGCGCTAGGCGGGCTTCATATGGCCTGTCACAGCAGGCACAATGCTAGAGCCCATGGACGTTCTGGCGCGCACCCCGTCGCCGCCAGGCGTCAACGGACCCCACGCAGCCCCATTCAAGGAGAGCAGGATGCAAAAGCAATTGGTCGTCACCGTGATCGGCGCAGACAAACCCGGGATCGTCGAGAGCCTGGCCGATACCATCACCCGGCAGCAGGGTAACTGGCTGGCCAGCTCCATGAGCGAGCTGGCGGGGCAATTTGCCGGCATTTTGCACGTCGCCGTGCCTGACGAGCATTACCGCAGCCTGTGCGAGGCCCTGGTGATGCTGCCTGGCCTCACCGTGAGCTTCGCCGAAGGGCAGCTGAGCCCGCAACCGGCCCATCAGGTGATGCTCAGCGTCACCGGCAACGACAGACCGGGCATCGTCCACGAAGTGGCCAGCATCCTGCGCCAGCTCAACATCAACGTCGCCGACCTCACCACAGGTTGCGAACCTGCGCCCCACTCAGGCGCCCCTCTCTTCTATGCCCACGCCCTGGTGGCCCTGCCGCCGCAGCTCGAACTGGACGATCTCGTCACGGCCCTGGAGTCCCTCTCCGACGACCTCGTCGTCGACATCGATCAGGATCTGAGCGAATAGTGTCGCCTGTCATAAATTTGTCATGGTTTGACGCCATAACTTCCGCGCAGACGCAACCAGAGCAAAGAGGCACCAGATGAGCACCGACAAGCAGTATGAAGAGAAAGAGCTTAGCTGGCTCTCATTCAATGAACGGGTGTTGCAAGAGGCGATGGACAAGACGGTACCCCTCATCGAGCGGGTCCGTTTCCTCGGGATTTTCTCCTCCAATCAGGACGAGTTCTTCAAGGTACGGGTGTCGGACGTCAAGCGCCGCATCCTCATCAACGAAGTCCACGGCGGCGACGACGAGGCCAAGGTGCTGCTGCGCGCCATCCAGCAGAAGGTGATGGCGCTCGGCGAGGCGTTCGACAACACCTACAAGGAGCTGCTGATCGCGCTGGCCCGCCACAACATCTTCCTGGTGAACGAAAGCCAGCTCTCCGAGTCCATCCAGCAGTGGCTGCGGATCTTCTTCCGGGAAAAGGTGCTGCGCCACATCATCCCCATCCTCCTCAACAAGGAGGTCAACCCGGTCAAGTTCCTGAAAGACGAGCACACCTATCTCGCCATCGAGATGAAGAAGAACGGCCAGGTGATCCAGTACGCCCTGGTGGAAGTGCCCACCGACGATCTGCCCCGCTTCTTCCAGCTACCGCCGGAGGGCACCCGTCGCAAGAAGCAGATCATCATCCTGGACAACGTTATCCGCTTCTGTCTGGACGAGATCTTCAAGGGCTTCTTCGACTACGACGAGATTGCCGCCTACGCGGTCAAGCTGACCCGGGATGCCGAATATGACCTCTCCGACCAGCTGGACCTCAGCCTGGTGGACAAGATGAGTGACGGCTTGAAACAGCGCCTCACTGCCATGCCGGTGCGCTTCGTCTACGAGCGGGAGATGCCGGCGGCCATGATAAGCTTCTTGAAGCTCAAGCTGCAGATCAGCTCCTACGACGCCATCATGCCCGGTGGGCGCTATCACAACTTCAAGGATTTCATCGGCTTCCCCAATGTGGGCCGGGATTATCTGGAAAACCCCAAGCTGCCGGCACTGGACTGCCGCGACTTTGACGGCTTCGTCAACGCCTTCGACGCCATCGCCAAGCAGGACATCCTGCTCTACTACCCGTACCACAAGTTCCACCACTTCACCGAGCTGGTGCGCCAGGCGGCCTTCGACCCGGCGGTCAGCGCCATTCGCATCAACATCTACCGGGTGGCCAAGAAGTCGCGGATCATCCACTCCCTCATCGACGCCGCCAACAACGGCAAGAAGGTGACCGTGGTGGTGGAGTTGCGCGCCCGCTTCGACGAGGCGGCCAACATCGACTGGGCCAACATCCTGACCGACGCAGGCGTCAAGGTGGTGTTCGGGGTGCCCAGCCTCAAGATCCACTCCAAGCTCTGCCTCATCACTCGCCACGAGAACGGCGAGGCGGTGCGCTACGCCCATATCGGGACCGGCAACTTCAACGAGAAGACCGCCAAGATCTACACCGACTTCTCCCTGCTGACCCGCCATCCGGACATCACCGCCGAGGTGGAAAGCGTGTTCGAGTACATCGAGTACCCCTATCGGCGCTACAAGTTCAACCACCTGCTGGTCTCCCCCATCAACAGCCGCCGCCAGCTCTATCGCCTCATCGATAACGAGCTGGCCAACGCCAAGGCGGGGCAACCCAGCGGCATCACCCTCAAGATCAACAATCTGGTGGACAGAGACCTCATCAACCGGCTCTATGCCGCCGGCCAGGCCGGGGTGCCCATCCAGATGATCATCCGGGGCATGTGCGCCCTGCGCCCGGGGGTGCCGGGTCTGAGCGACAACATTCGGGTCATCAGCATCATCGACCGTTTCCTCGAACATCCGCGGGTGATGGTGTTCCACAACAAGGGCAATCCCCAGCTCTATATCTCCAGTGCCGACTGGATGAGCCGCAACATCGACGGTCGCATCGAGGTGGGCACCCCCATCTATGACGAGCGGCTCAAGCAGCGCATCCTCGACATTCTCGAGCTACAACTGAGTGATACCTGCAAGGCGCGGGTGATCGATGCCGACCAGAAGAACGAGTACGTGAAGCGGGGCAACCGCCGCAAGGTCCGTTCCCAGGTGGCGATTTACGACTACCTCAAACGCATAGAGTCAAACCATGGACAATAGTCTGTACGCCGCTGTCGACCTGGGCTCGAACAGCTTCCACATGGTCATCGCCCGCCTCACCGAGGGGCGGATGCAGATCATCGATCGCATCAAGGAGCGAGTGCGCCTCGCCGAAGGGATGGACGGTCAGCGCCGCATGTCCCCGGAGGCCATGGCGCGCGGGCTGGACTGCCTCGCCCTGTTCGCCGAGCGGCTCACCAACATCAAGCCGGATCAGATCCGCATCGCCGGCACCTACACATTGCGCCGCGCCAGCAACGCCCGCGACTTCGTGCGCGAGGCAGCCAAGGTGCTCAACCACCCCATCGAGATCATCAGCGGCCAGGAAGAGGCCCGCCTCATCTATCAGGGGGTCGCCCATACCCAGCACATCGAGGGCCAGGTGCTGGTGGTGGACATCGGCGGCGGCAGCACCGAGCTCATCATCGGCGAAGGGTTTGAGCACAAGGCGCTCACCAGCCGCAAGATGGGCTGCGTTAGCTTCACCCAGAGCTTCTTTGGCAACGGCAAGCTCGGCGAGAAGGCCTTCAACGCAGCCGTGTTGGAAGCCCAGCATCAGCTCGCCCCCATCATCAACCAGTACCGCAAGCTGGGCTGGCAGAGCTGCCTCGGCAGCTCGGGCTCCATCCGCACCGTGCGCGACGTGTTGCAGGGGGAAGAGTGGACCGATGGTGCCATCACCCTGGCGGGACTGGAGCGGCTGAAAGAAGAGATGCTCAAGCACAAGCGGGTCGATCAGCTCAAACTGGCGGGCCTCACCGAGGAGCGTCAGGGGGTCTTTGCCGCCGCGGTGGCCATCCTGCTCGGGCTATTCACCTCCCTGCCCATCGAGCGGATGGAGTACTCCGACGGCGCCCTGCGCGAAGGGTTGCTCTACGAGTTCGAGGAGCGCCTGCAGCATCACGACATTCGCGAACGTACCGCGCTTGCACTCAGCACTCACTATCGCATCGACAAGCGCCAGGCCACCCGGGTAGAGAGCAGCGTCCTCTCCCTGTTCGACGCCCTGAGCGGCCCCTGGGAGATGCCGGAAGAGCCCTATCGCGCCATCCTCGGCTGGGCGGCGCGGCTGCACGAGATCGGCCTTGCCATCAACTACAGCGGCATCCACAAACACTCCGCCTATATCTTGCAAAACACCGATCTGCCCGGCTTCAACCAGGACGATCAGGCCCTGCTGGCGGCCCTGGTGCGCTTTCACCGCAAGGGGCTCAAGCTCTCCGAGCTGCCGGCCCTGCCCAACCACGACGAGCAGACGGTGCTGCGCTGCATCCGCATCCTGCGCCTCGCGGTAGCGGCCCACCACAGGCGTCAGGACAACCTGCTGCCCGAGTGGAACGTGCAGGCCGCCGGGGATCAGCTGGTGGTCACCCTGCCCCTGGACTGGTGTGACGAGAACAAGTTGCTGATGCAGAACCTGGAAAAGGAGCACCGCTACTGCCACGAGCAGGGCTGGCCCCTGCTGTTCCAGCTCGGGTGATCCGCCCCTCTGTGCAAAAAGGCAGCCGATGGCTGCCTTTTTTGTCTCTTGTGCTTTCCTACTGCAGATCCGGCAGGATCAGCTTGGCTATCTCGAAGTAGATGATGAGGCCGGCACCGTCCACCAGGGTAGCGATGAAGGGGGCGGAGACCACCGCCGGGTCGATGCGAAAGCGACGCAGCACCATGGGGATCACCGAGGCGACAGTGGCGCTCCAGAGCACGTTGACATCCTCCCCTACCTTAGCGCTTCGCGTCACAGGAGGGGGATTCCCATTACTGGGTGATAGCTGCTCGCGCAGTACCGGGTTCCTGCT
>NZ_JAPDBZ010000097.1:0-15333 GCF_027705505.1 Aeromonas sp. QDB56 | reverse complement strand
ATTTAGGGACTCAGAATACTTTTTTCTGAAAATCAAGGCGGCCTTCCCCGGAAAGCCGCGATGAACCATAAAAAAGGGCATGCCAACTGGCATGCCCTTTATATCCTTCCGATTATTGTGCGTCCAGATATCGCTCTGCATCGAGGGCGGCCATGCAGCCGGTTCCTGCGGAGGTGATCGCCTGGCGGTAGACGTGATCGGCCACGTCGCCGGCGGCGAACACGCCCGGGATGCTGGTCTGGGTTGCGAACCCTTCCAGTCCGCCACGCACTTTCAGATAGCCGTTTTCCATGGCCAGCTGCCCTTCGAAGATCTGGGTGTTGGGCTGGTGACCGATGGCGATGAAGACCCCCATCAGCGGCAGCTCGGAGGTGGTGTCATCCCGGGTACTGCGCAGGCGCACGCCGGTGACGCCCATGTCGTCACCCAGTACTTCGTCCAGGGTCTGGTGGGTGTGCAGGACGATATTGCCGCTCTCGACCTTGTCGTTGAGGCGCTTGATCAGGATCTTCTCGGCGCGGAACTCGTCGCGGCGATGAATGAGGTGCACCTTCTTGGCGATGTTGGCCAGATAGAGTGCCTCTTCCACGGCGGTGTTGCCACCGCCGACCACGGCCACTTCCTGGTTGCGGTAGAAGAAGCCGTCACAGGTGGCGCAGGCGGAGACGCCGCGGCCCTTGAAGGCCTCTTCGGAGGGCAGACCCAGGTATTTGGCGGAGGCGCCGGTGGCGAGGATCAGCGCATCGCAGGTGTATTCCCCGTTGTCGCCCTTGAGGCGGAAGGGACGCTCGGTCAGCGTCACTTCATTGATGTGATCAAAGAGGATGCGGGTATCGAACTTCTCTGCATGCTCTTTCATGCGCTCCATCAGGGCCGGGCCGGTCAGCCCTTCCGCGTCCCCTGGCCAGTTTTCCACTTCGGTGGTGGTGGTCAGCTGACCACCTTGCTGCATACCGGTGATAAGCAGGGGATTGAGGTTGGCGCGAGCGGCATAGACGGCCGCAGTGTAACCTGCCGGACCGGATCCCAGGATCAGCAGTTTGCTGTGAGTGACTTGGCTCATGATGTGATTTCCGAGACGTGATGAGTTTGCGCGATTGTAGGTAATTCGTGATCCGGGGTCAAAGGCCAGCGCATCGATTGGGGCAATCGCCAACAAGAGGGGTGAGCCGGGGATGGCAGGCATAAAAAAACCGCCCATCGCGGGCGGATTTTCACTCATCTACCTCCCTTTGCAGGGACGCGATCAGTTCAGCAGGGTCAGGGGATCCGTGTAAGCCAGGTTGTGGGCCACGGCAACCTCCTTGCAGGTGATTTTGCCCGCCATCACGTTCAGGCCGTGCAACAGGTGGGGATCGGCGAGCAGTGCGTTGCGATAGCCCTGTTCGGCCAGCTTGATGATGAAGGGGAGGGTGGCGTTGTTCAGGGCCACGGTAGAGGTCCGCGCCACGGCACCCGGCATGTTGGCCACGCAGTAGTGCACCACCTCGTCGACGATGAAGGTGGGATCTTCATGGGTGGTGGCATGGGAGGTCTCGACACAGCCGCCCTGGTCGATGGCCACGTCCACGATGGCTGCACCGGGTTTCATGCGAGCAATGTGGTCACGGCTGACAAGTTTTGGCGCAGTGGCGCCAGGCACCAGCACGCCGCCGATGACCAGGTCCGCCGCCAGCAGATGGCGCTCCAGGGTCTCGCGGTTGGAGTAGACCACCTTGGCAGCCCCTTGGAACTCGCTGTCGAGACGGCGCAGGGTATCGACGTTGTTGTCGAGGATGGTGACGTCGGCACGCAGGCCGACGGCCATGCGGGCTGCGTTGGAGCCCACCACACCACCACCGATGATCACCACCTTGGCCGGTTCCACACCGGGCACACCGCCGAGCAGCACGCCGCTGCCGCCACGGGATTTCTCCAGTGCCTGGGCACCGGCCTGAATAGACATGCGTCCGGCCACTTCCGACATGGGGGCCAGCAGGGGCAGACCGCCACGACCGTCCGTGACGGTTTCATAGGCGATGCAGACGGCACCACTGTCGATGAGATCCTGGGTCTGGGCCAGGTCCGGCGCCAGATGCAGATAGGTAAAGAGGGTCTGGCCGGGACGCAGCATGGCCCGTTCCACTGCCTGGGGTTCCTTGACCTTAACGACCATCTCCGCCTTGGCGAAAACTTCGGCAGCGGATGCCAGGATCTCGGCTCCGGCAGCCAGATAATCTGCGTCACTGAACCCAATGCCATTTCCTGCGCCGCTTTGGACGAAAACAGTATGGTTTCGTGCTGTCAGTTCACGTACACTGGCCGGAACCATGCCTACGCGATATTCATGGTTTTTTATTTCCTTAGGTACACCGATAATCATGCTATCCCTCGTCTATCGATTGGTGGTTTATGTTGCCTAGATGTTAAGCGACATTTGCGCCTAGTATATTCAGGTATTGACAGGATTTGTGGCCATTATTATAAAATGACTGGTGATTCTTACCAAAAAATAGCCAAAGGATGGAATTAAATGATGGAAGCTAAGAGTCGGCTAAAGGATTTGGACAGGATTGACCGCAACATTCTGAATGAACTGCAAAAGGATGGCAGGATTTCGAACGTTGAGTTGTCCAAACGAGTTGGCCTGAGTCCCACACCGTGTCTGGAACGGGTTCGTCGCCTGGAGCGACAAGGGTATATCGAAGGATATGCCGCCATTCTGAACCCTCATTATCTGGACGCGTCTCTGCTGGTGTTCGTGGAAATTACCCTCAATCGTGGCGCCCCCGATGTGTTCGAGCAGTTCAACAAGGCTGTTCAGGTGCTCGAAGAGATCCAGGAGTGCCATCTGGTGTCCGGTGATTTCGACTATCTGCTCAAGACCCGCGTCAGCGACATGTCCGCTTACCGCCGCCTGCTGGGTGAAACCCTGCTGCGTCTGCCGGGCGTCAACGACACCCGCACCTACGTGGTGATGGAAGAGGTCAAACAGAGCAGTCGTCTGGTGATCAGCACCCGATAAGCGGGGTTGTCCTGTGACTTGCAAGTTCCATGACGAGTCACGATAGTCAGAAACGAGCGGCCGGTCCGCTCGTTTCTTCTTATAGAGAGTTTCAGGCCCGCCCTCAGGCACTGGCTGACAATCGGTGGGCTTTTCAGGGATACTAGGCCCCCTATCCCCGCATTCATGTTTTCACAAAGGAGCCGGAGTTTGGCCGATAAAAAGCTGTTTACTCCTTTATCAGGTACACAACGGATCTTCGAGGCCGTCTTGATCGCCATCACCCTGATGGCTGCCTATCTTTTGCTTGCCCTGTTGACCTACCATCCCGCCGATCCCGGCTGGTCGCAAACCTCCTGGCAAGGGGAGGTGAAAAACCTCGCGGGCAGCGCCGGTGCCTGGCTCGCCGACATCACCATGTTTACCTTCGGGGCCTTCTCCTATCTGGTGCCCCCCCTGGTGGTGCTGCTTGGCTGGAGCCTGTTCTGGCGCCCGAGCAAGCTGCTGGAAGTGGACTACCTCACCCTGTCGGTACGGATCATCGGCTTCGTGCTGACGGTGCTTGGCATGTCCGCCATCGCAAGCATGAACTTCAACGACTTGCAGAACTTTTCCGCCGGCGGCCTGGTGGGGGATGTGATCGCCTCCGCCGTGGTGCCGCTGTTTGGCGGCGTGGGGGCTAACCTGATGCTGCTCTGCTTCGTGGCGACCGGCATCACCCTCTTAACCGGCTGGTCCTGGCTCACCATTGTCGAGCGCATCGGTGCCGCCTGCACCGGCTCTGTCAGCGCCATCTACCATTTCCCCACCACCCTGGGCCGCTGGCTCACCGGTGGCTGGCGCCAGCCCCGCTATGAGGGGCCGGATCCCCTGCTGGAAGGGGGTGTGGGCAGCTTCGATCAGGAAGAGGATGACGAAGACCCCCACGGCAGCTGGACACGCAACCCCAAGGCGAAGAATCGCGCTAAAAAGACAAAAGCTGACGAATGGCTGCCGGAGCTTGACGAAGACACCTTCCAGTTCGATCCGCAGTTTGACGACGAAGAGGACGAGGCTCCGGCGCCTGCCGCCAAGGGCAAGCGCGTGGCCAATGGCCGTCCGCGTCCTGCCGTGCGCCAGGAAGAAGATGACCTCGACTTGCCCTGGGCGGAGGGGGATGACGAACCCGATGCTCCCGTTGCCGCTGCGCCGGTGAAAGCCAAGCGCCGTCCCCAGCCCGGTCTGGCCCCTTTGCCGAGCATCGATCTGCTGGACAGGCCGCCCGCCAAGACCCAGATGATGAGCAAGGACGAGCTGGAGCGCATGGGCCGGCTGGTGGAGGCGAAGCTCGCCGATTACAACGTGCAGGCCAAGGTGGTGGGCGTCTATCCCGGTCCCGTCATTACCCGCTTCGAGCTGGACCTGGCGCCGGGCATGAAGGCGAGCAAGATCACCAATCTTTCCCGGGATCTCGCCCGTTCTCTCTCTGCCAGCAGCGTGCGGGTGGTGGAAGTGATCCCGGGCAAGACGTTCGTCGGGATCGAGCTGCCCAACCGGGTACGCCAGACCGTCTACCTGCGGGAAACTCTCGACTGCGAGGCGTTCGCGGCCAGCCGCAATCCGCTCACCATGGGGCTGGGTCAGGACATCGCGGGGGAACCCGTGGTGGTGAACCTCGCCAAGATGCCTCACCTGCTGGTGGCCGGTACCACGGGCTCGGGCAAGTCGGTGGGGGTGAACACCATGATCATCTCCATGCTCTACAAATCCTCCCCCGAGGATCTGCGCTTCATCATGATCGACCCCAAGATGCTGGAGCTCTCGGTCTACGAAGGCATTCCGCATCTGCTGACCGAGGTGGTCACCGATATGAAGGATGCCGCCAACGCCCTGCGCTGGTGCGTAGGCGAGATGGAGCGTCGCTACAAGCTGATGTCTGCGGTCGGGGTGCGCAACCTCAAGGGGTACAACGACAAGGTGCTGGCGGCCATCGAGGCGGGAGATCCCCTGGGCGACCCCCTGTGGCGTCCGGGCGACTCCATGGATCAGATGCCGCCGGAGCTGGAAAAACTGCCCCACATCGTGGTGGTGGTGGACGAGTTCGCCGACATGATGATGATCGTCGGCAAGAAGGTGGAAGAGCTTATCGCCCGTATCGCCCAGAAGGCCCGGGCGGCCGGCATTCACCTCATCCTCGCCACCCAGCGTCCGTCGGTGGATGTCATTACCGGCCTCATCAAGGCCAACATCCCGACCCGGATCTCCTTCCAGGTGTCGAGCAAGATCGATTCGCGCACCATCCTGGACCAGGGGGGCGCCGAATCCCTGCTCGGTATGGGTGACATGCTCTACATGCCTGCCGGCACCTCCAACCCCACCCGTGTCCACGGTGCCTTTGTCGATGACCACGAGGTACACAAGGTGGTGGCGGACTGGAAACTGCGTGGCGAGCCGGATTACATCGACGAGATCCTCTCCGGCGAGTCGGACGGCGAGGGCGGCGGCGGCGACTTCGGCGGGGGCGGCGATGAAGAGCTCGATCCCCTGTTCGACGAGGCGGTGGCCTTCGTGGTGGAATCCCGCCGTGGCTCCACCTCCAGCGTCCAGCGCAAGTTCAAGATTGGTTACAACCGTGCGGCCCGTCTCATCGAGCAGATGGAAAACCAGGGCATCGTCAGCGCCCCGGGTGGCAACGGCCAGCGCGACGTGCTGGCACCGCCGCCGGTTCGTGACTAAGCCTAGCTCCTGTATCATTCTGGCCATGCCCTCTGCGGGCGTGGCCATTTATCGAGAACCTCCCTATGAAGAGCCTGATGAAAAAACAACTGTTGATGGGTTCCATTCTGCTGGTCGCCAGCAGCCAGGTATGGGCCGATGCGGCCAGCGATCTCAAGGAGAAGCTCTCCTCCGTCAATGTCTTCTCCGCGACGTTTGCCCAGACCGTTTATGACAGCAAGGGCAAGGAGCTGCAAAAGGCGAGCGGCTCCCTGCTGGTGCAGCGACCCAACCGCTTCAACTGGCACACTACCTCCCCGGACGAGAGCCTGATCGTGGCCGATGGCAAGGATGTGTGGGTGTACGATCCCTTCGTCGAGCAGGTCACCGCCCTCAAGATGAAGGATGCGGTGCTCAACACCCCCTTCGTGCTCATCGCGGGCAACGACAACAGCCTCTGGAAGAACTATGACGTGACCCAGGAAGGGGATGTCTATACCGTCACCAGCCGCAACAAGGACGAGCTGATCGCCTCCTTTCGCATCACCTTCGACCGTCAGAACAACATCAGTCGCTTCGACGTGAAAGAGGCCCAGGGCCAGTGGAGCGAGTTCACCCTGAGCAGCTTCAACCGCAAGCCGGTGCTCAAGGGCAACGAATTTGTCTTCAAGATCCCGAAGGGGGTCGAGTTGGACGACCAGCGCTGATGAGCCAGCCGTTACCGGCGTTATCGTCTGACCGGGTGTTGTTTATGACCGATCAGATGCAAGGTCAATGCAGATGAGCAATTTATCCCTGGATTTCTCCTCGGACTTTCGTCCGCTTGCGGCCCGGATGCGGCCGCAAACCCTCGAGCAGTACATCGGCCAGCAGCATATCCTGGGGCCGGACAAGCCCCTGCGAAAAGCGATCCTGGCGGGGCACTGCCACTCCATGATCCTCTGGGGCCCCCCCGGCACCGGCAAGACCACGCTGGCAGAACTGGTTGCCCACTACTGCCAGGCGGAGGTGGAGCGGCTCTCGGCGGTCACCTCCGGCATCAAGGAGATCCGCGCGGCCCTCGACAAGGCGAAGGAGAACGGCTGGCGCGGGGTGCGCACCATCCTGTTCGTGGATGAAGTCCACCGTTTCAACAAGAGCCAGCAGGATGTCTTCCTGCCCCACATCGAAGACGGCACCATCACCTTCATCGGCGCCACCACCGAGAACCCCTCGTTCGAGCTCAACAACGCGCTGCTCTCCCGGGCCCGGGTCTATCTGCTCAAGAGGCTGGAGGAGCAGGATATCCTCGCTATGATCGATCAGGCGATGCAGGACCCGCGCGGGCTCAATGACCCTAGCCTGCGCTTTGCCCCCGGGGCCAAGGAGGCGCTGGCGAAAGCCGTGGATGGAGACGGGCGCAAGTCTCTGAACTATCTGGAGCTCCTGGCCGACATGGCCGAGGCCGACAGCTCAGGGGCGCGAGTGATCGACAGTACCCTGCTCGCCGCCGTGGTGGGGGAGCACGTGGCCCGTTTCGACAAGGGCGGCGATCACTTTTACGACCTCATCTCGGCGGTGCACAAGTCCATTCGCGGCTCGGCACCGGATGCGGCCCTCTACTGGTATGCCCGCATGGTGAGCGCCGGCTGCGATCCCCTCTACATCGCCCGCCGCTTGCTGGCGATTGCCTCGGAAGACGTGGGCAACGCCGATCCCCGTGCCATGCAGGTGGCGCTCTCGGCCTGGGACTGCTTCCATCGCATCGGCCCGGCGGAAGGGGAGCGGGCCATCGCCCAGGCCATCGTCTACCTCGCCTGCGCCCCCAAGAGCAATGCGGTCTACATCGCCTGGAAGGCGGCGCTTCACGACGCCAAGAACCTGCCGGACTTCGAGGTGCCACCGCACCTTCGCAATGCACCGACCAAGCTGATGAGCGAGCTGGGCTACGGCGCCGAATATCGCTACGCCCACGACGAGCCGGGGGCCTATGCCGCCGGCGAGCAGTACTTCCCCCCGGAGCTTGCCGGCAAGCAGTACTATCAACCCACCGAGCGGGGGCTTGAGAAGCAGATAGCCCAGAAGCTCGACTATCTGCACGAGCTGGACAAGCAGAGCCCGCGCAAGCGATAGGAAAGACCTTCAAGCCCCTTGCCCGGAAAGCGCACGGCAAAGGCATCAGGGGAGGGGGGCCCGGCAAAAACGGGCGTAATAGTCCCTGTTCGGGCGGGGGGGCGGTCTGCTACACTGCCCGTCTGACCCCGGTTGTCTTGGCCTTGCACCATCTTCTTGATTTCGAAGGCCCGATTCCGAAGGCAAAGGGGTGCGCCAACCGATGTTAACTTCCGGATCTGTTTCCCAACCCGGTCACGATGACCCGGGCCCAGATCCCATTAAAAAAAGTAGGTAAACCATGCTGGATCCCAAATATCTGCGCAGCGACATCACCGAAGCTGCCGCTCGTCTGGCGACACGTGGCTACGTTCTGGACGTAGCGGCGGTCAATGTTCTGGAAGAGAAACGCAAGGATCTGCAGTCCCGCACCCAGGAGCTGCAGGCCGAGCGCAACGCCCGCTCCAAGTCCATCGGTGAGGCTGCCCGTCGTGGTGAAGATGTTGCCCCCCTCAAGGCCGAGGTGACCAAGATCAACGACGAGCTCGAGACCAGCAAGGTCGAGCTGGAGGCCCTGCTGGCCCAGCTCAAGGGGATCGCCGACGCCATCCCCAACCTGCCGAGCGAGACCGCCCCGGTGGGCCGTGACGAGAACGACAACGTGGAGGTCCGCCGCTGGGGTACCCCGCGTGAGTTCGATTTCCCGGTACGCGATCACATCGATCTGGGTGAGGCGGCCAAGGGGGTCGACTTCAAGAACGGCGTCAAGCTCTCCGGCGCCCGTTTCGTGGTCATGAAGGGCCAGATTGCCCGTCTGCACCGCGCCCTGGCCCAGTTCATGCTGGACCTGCACACCCTGCAGCACGGCTACACCGAGTGCTACGTGCCCTATCTGGTCAACCCGGACAGCCTGTACGGCACCGGCCAGCTGCCCAAGTTCTCCCAGGATCTCTTCAATACCGGCATCGAAGGGGAAGGGGAAGACGAAGGCAAGGTGCGCAAGTTCTCCCTCATCCCGACCTCCGAAGTGCCGCTCACCAACATGGCCCGTGACGAGATCTTCGACGAGCAGGAGCTGCCCATCAAGATGACCGCCCACAGCCCCTGCTTCCGCTCCGAAGCGGGCTCCTACGGTCGTGATACCCGTGGCCTCATCCGTATGCACCAGTTCGACAAGGTCGAGATGGTGCAACTGGTGCACCCGGAAAAATCCTGGGATGCCCTGGAAGAGATGGTGGGTCACGCCGAGAAGGTGCTGCAACTGCTGGAGCTGCCGTATCGCGTGATGGCGCTTTCCACCGGTGACATGGGCTTCTGCGCCGCCAAGACCTACGATCTGGAAGTGTGGCTGCCGGCCCAGAACACCTATCGCGAGATCTCCTCCGTTTCCAACTGCACCGACTTCCAGGCGCGCCGCATGCAGGCTCGCGTGCGCATCGACGGCAAGCCGCAGCTCATTCACACCCTGAATGGTTCCGGTCTGGCGGTGGGTCGTACCCTGGTGGCCGTGCTCGAGAACTACCAGCAGGCAGATGGCCGCATCGCCATCCCGGCTGCGCTGCAATCCTACATGGGCGGCCTGACCCACATCGGGTAAGCGCTCGTTGCAGACGACAACGCCATGGCATGCCATGGCGTTGTGCATTCTGGGCCCGGGAAACCCGCCGCAAGGGGAAGGGATAGCTTCCTTCGGGCCTGTAACACAATTTTATCAAGCATTGCGCAATCGTTTTTGTTAGACTGCGCCGCAATTTCGCAGGACATCTTTTTCTATGGTCTGGATTGATTACGCCATCATCGGCATCGTCGGTTTCTCCGCCCTCATCAGCCTGGTGCGCGGCTTTCTCAAGGAGGCCATGTCTCTGGTCACCTGGTTCGTCGCCTTTTTCATTGCCAGCCATTTCTATCCCGATCTCGCCGTCTATTTCACCTCTTTTTCCGATGCCATGGTTCGCAACGGTCTGGCCATCGCCGCCCTGTTCGTGGCGACCCTGATCCTGGGGAGCGTGGTGAACTACGTGGTGGGCCTGCTGGTGGAAAAGACCGGGCTTTCCGGCACCGACAGGGTGCTCGGGGTCTGTTTTGGCGCCATTCGCGGGGTGCTGATCGTCAGCGCCCTGTTGTTTTTCATGGATACCTTCACCAGCCTCTCCCAGAGCGACTGGTGGGTGGCGTCCAGGCTGGTGCCGGAGTTCAAGCCGGTGATCCAGTGGTTTTTCGGGTTCATGATGAACTCGTCCAGTTTTCTTCAACAGGTACAGTGACTTCGAGGTAGCAAAGACATGTGCGGTATTGTCGGTATAGTTGGCACCACCCCCGTCAATCAGGCCCTCTACGACGCCTTGACGGTGTTGCAGCACAGGGGACAGGATGCCGCCGGGATCGTGACCATTGACAGTGGAAACTTCCGGCAACGCAAGGCCAACGGTCTGGTGAAGGATGTGTTTGAAGTGCGCCACATGCAGCGCCTGAAAGGGAATATCGGCATCGGACACGTCCGTTATCCCACCGCAGGCAGCTCCAGTGCGGCAGAGGCGCAGCCGTTTTACGTGAACTCCCCCTACGGCATGGTGCTGGCCCACAACGGCAACCTCACCAACGCCAAGGAGCTCAAGGAGCAGCAGTTCAAGGTGGCCCGCCGCCACATCAACACCACCTCGGACTCCGAAGTGCTGTTGAACGTGCTGGCCCACGAGCTGGACTTGTGCGACAAGATGGCGCTGCGCCCGGAAGATATCTTCTCGGCGGTGCGCAAGGTGCACCAGCAGATCCGCGGCGCCTATGCCGTGGTCTCTCTGGTGATCGGCCACGGCCTCATCGGGTTCCGTGACCCGAACGGCATTCGCCCGCTGATCCTGGGTCGCCGGGTCGACGAGCAGGGGCAGGTGGAGTACATGCTCGCCTCCGAGAGCGTGGCACTCGACGCCATCGGCTTCGAGACGGTGCGTGACGTCGCCCCGGGCGAGGCCATCTACATCACCGAGCAGGGCCAGCTCTTCTCCGAGCAGTGTGCGGAGAACCCGCAGATGAATCCCTGCATCTTCGAATACGTCTACTTCGCCCGCCCCGACTCCTTCATCGACAAGGTCTCCGTCTATGCCGCCCGCCTCAACATGGGTCGCAAGCTGGGCCAGAAGATCGCACGGGAGTGGGATGATCTCGACGTGGACGTGGTCATCCCCATCCCCGAGACCTCCTGCGACGTGGCGCTGGAAATCGCCCACACCCTGGGCCTGCCGTACCGTCAGGGCTTCGTGAAGAACCGCTACATCGGCCGTACCTTCATCATGCCGGGCCAGACCCAGCGCAAGAAGTCGGTGCGCCGCAAGCTCAACGCCATCAGCTCCGAATTCAAGGGCAAGAAGGTGTTGCTGGTGGACGACTCCATCGTGCGGGGCACCACCTCCGAGCAGATCATCCAGATGGCCCGTGAAGCGGGGGCCGACAAGGTCTACTTCGCCTCGGCCGCGCCGGAAATTCGCTTCCCCAACGTCTACGGCATCGACATGCCCACCGCCAACGAGCTCATTGCCCATGGCCGTGAAGTGGAAGAGGTGTGCAAGCTTATCGGTGCCGACGGCCTCATCTTCCAGGATCTGGAAGATCTGGAAGAGGCGGTGCGGGAGATCAACCCCGAGCTGCGCCACTTCGAGACCTCGGTCTTCAACGGCCACTATGTGACCTCCGACGTGGATCAGGGTTATCTGGACCACCTCAATGCCCTGCGCAGCGACGACAACAAGGCCGTGCGCGAGTGGCAGGAAGGGACCAGCAACCTCGAGATCTTCAACGAAGGCAGTTAAACGTTTTCAGATTGCCAGCGTGATGAACAACAGGGGGGCCTCGGCCCCCCTGTTGCATGGATGCGCCTTGCGGCGAAACTGAGGGGGGCCTCAGGCCAGATCCTCCCCGTTGCTCGCGATCACCTTCTTGTACCACCAGAACGACTTCTTGCGCCGGCGGGCCAGGGTGCCATGGCCGGCGTCGTCCCGGTCCACGTGGACGAAGCCATAGCGCTTGCTCATCTCGCCGGTGGAGGCGGAGACGAGATCGATGCAGCCCCAGCTGGTGTACCCCATCAGGGGCACGCCGTCCTCGATGGCGTCCCCCATGGCCTCGATGTGGGCGCGCAGGTAGTCGATGCGGTAGTCGTCCTCTATCTCCCCTTGCTCGTTCACTTCGTCCACTGCACCCAGGCCGTTTTCCACCAGGAAGAGCGGCTTCTGGTAGCGATCGTGCAAGGTGTTGAGGGTGATGCGAAGGCCCAGGGGATCGATGCCCCAGCCCCACTCGCTCACCTCGATGTGGGGATTGCGCAGGGACTTGACCACGTTGGCCTCGCTGGTGTTGCCCGCATTCATGTCGGCGGCGGCGCAGCGGGAGGCGTAGTAGCTGAAGGAGACGAAATCCACGGTGTGCCTGAGGATCTCGTCATCTTCCGGCTCCTTCACCAGAGTGATCCCCTTGTCACGAAACACCCTCTGCGCATAGGCCGGATAGGCGCCCCTGGCCTGCACGTCGATGAAGAGGAGGTTCTCCCGATCTTTCTGGAGGGCGGTCCAGACGTCGGCGGGCTTGCAGGAGTAGGGGTAGAAGTTGCCCCCCGCCAGCATGCAGCCCACCTGGTTGGCCGGGTTCACTTCGTGGGCGATCCGGGTCGCCAGGGCGCTGGCCACCAGCTCGTGGTGGGCGACCTGATACTTCACCTGATCCTGGTGCTCCCCTTGCTCGAACACCAGCCCCGCCCCGGAGAAGGGGCTGTGCAGCAGGATGTTGATCTCGTTGAAGGTGAGCCAGTACTTCACCAGGCCGTCGAACTGCTCGAAGCAGGTGCGGGCGTAGCGGGTGAAAAACTCCACCATCTGGCGGTTGCGCCAGGAGCCGTACTGGGTCACCAGGTGCATGGGCACATCGAAGTGGCACAGGGTCACCAGGGGCTCGATGTTGTACTTTCTGCACTCCTCGAACACCGCACGGTAGAAGGCGATGCCCTCGGCATTGGGCTCGCGCTCGTCCCCCCTGGGGTAGAGACGGGCCCAGGCGATGGAGGTGCGAAACACGGTGAAGCCCATCTCGGCCATCAGGGCGATGTCCTCCCGATAGCGGTGATAGAAGTCGATGGCCCCGTGGCTTGGGTAGAACTCGTCATCTTGCAGGGTGATGCGCTTCTTCTGGCCTAGTTTGACCGCCATGCGGCGCGGGCCGTGGGGGATCATGTCCACCGTGGTCAGCCCCTTGCCCCCCTCGAGATAGCCGCCCTCCGCCTGATTGGCGGCCAGGGCTCCGCCCCAGAGAAAGCCCTCGGGAAATCTTGTTAACGACATTGGTTACCTCTTGTCATGTCTGAATGGGGTGTCACAGCCCGGCCTGCGCCTGGCTGGTGGCGACGGGTTGCACGGGCTCGGCGCGGGGGGCCGGGCTCTCGACCGGGATGTCCTCGAACCCCATAACCAGGGTCAGCACGAAGGAGAGCACCACCGAGAGGGCCATCACGCCGAACACCCAGGCGATGGTCATGGGGTTGGCCGGATCGAAGAACTGCACGCTGGTAAAGAGCCCGGGGGCGGCCATGGAGTGGCTGGCGAGCCCCGCCATGCCGGCGACGGCACCGCAGACAAAGCCGCTGATGAGGCTCGCGATGAGCGGACGCTTGAGGCGCAGGGCCACACCGTAGAGCGCGGGTTCGGAGATCCCCGTCATGATGGCGGAGGCGGCCGCCGCGAGCGCCGTCTGGCGCAGTTCCGGGTTTCGGGTGCGCCAGGCCACCGCCAGGGACGAGCCGCCAAGAGAGAGATTGGCGCCGATTTCGGAGGGCATGACCATGCCTTCCTTGCCGGTCTCGGCGATGGTCTGGATGATGGTCGGGGTGAAGACGCGGTGCATGCCGGTCATCACCAGCAGGGGCCAGAGCGCCCCCATGATGGCCACCGACAGCCAGCCCAGGTAGTCGTGGACCGTGTAGACCAGGCCGGAGATGGCGGTGCCAATCCAGATGCCGACGGGGCCGATGAAGAGGATGGCGAGGGGGGCCGCGATCAGCACGATCAGCATGGGTTTGAGGAAGTTCTTGGTGACCGCCGGGGTGATGCGGTCGACCCAGCCCTCGATGTAGGAGAGGCACCAGGTCATCACCAGCGCCGGAATGACGGTGTAGGTGTATTTGACCGCGGTCACCGGGACTAGGGCGAAGGTCACCTGCTCCCTTTCGGCGGCTCTGGCCATCAGCTCGATGAAGCTGGGGTGCACCAGCACCCCGGCGATGGCGATGGCCAGGGACATGTTGGTCTTGAACTTGACGGCGGCGGAGGCGGCCACCATCAGGGGCAGGAAGAAGAAGGCCCCATCCCCGGCTACCGTGAGGATGGTGAGGGTCGAGGAGCCTTTCTCCAGTACGCCGGTCATCTCCAGCACCATGGCCAGCAGCTTGAGCATGGAGCCGCCGATGATGGCCGGGATGAGGGGGGACATGGTGCCGATCAGGGCGTCGAGGATGGCGGCGCCCATGCGGCGCAGGCTCCAGCCAGCGGAAGCCTCCGGAAGCGGAGTCTGCCCACCGCCCTGGGGCAGCAGGGCCAGCACTTCGCGATAGGCGTGGGAGACGGTGTTGCCGATGATCACCTGACACTGGTTGTCCGCCTGCACCACCCCGAGCACGCCCGTGATGGCCTTGAGGGCAGGGCCATTGACCCGGGCGGGATCGCCGAGCACAAAGCGCAGCCGCGTCATGCAGTGGGTCACGGCGACGACGTTGTCGGCGCCGCCGAGTGCGGTGATGACGGTACCGGCCAGAGCCGCATAGTTTTTTGACATCGAGGTAGATCCTTTTAACCAAGTGGGCCTGCTCGCCCCCGCCGCCGCGAAGGGCGGGAACGCGCATGAAACTGAGTGTGGAACCGGTTCCACATGGAGTGCGCGGCCTGAGCGCGGGAGACAAGCATCTTGTGCAGCGAGCGTCCGGATCCGTGAATGGCATCACTGAACCCGGGCCTGCACGCCATTCGTGCGACGACAAGCCGGGGGCGGTGCAGTACACTGCGCCCCGTTACGAGCAAGGGAGAACACAATGACGACGATGCTGGAGGTGGCAAGGCGGGCAGGGGTGTCGAAGGCGACGGTCTCCCGGGTGTTGTCGGGCAATGGTTACACCAGCCAGGAGACCCGGGACCGGGTGCAGCAGGCCATCGAGGAGTGCGGCTATCGCCCCAACCTGGTGGCGAGGCAGCTGGCGACCAGGCACACCCGGACCCTGGGACTGGTGGTCACCAACACCCTCTACCACGGCGTCTACTTCGGCGAGCTGCTCTCCCAGGTGGCGCGGATGACCGAGGATCGCGGGCGCCAGCTCATACTGGCGGACGGCAAGCACAGCGCCGACGAGGAGCGCCAGGCCATCCAGTATCTGCTCGATTCCCGTTGCGATGGCGTCATCATCTATCCGCGCTTTCTTGGGGTGGAGGAGATGGACGAGATCATCGAGCAGCATGAGCAGCCCATCTTAAATGCGAAAGGGGACTCCCTCCGACGTAGGTGGGAGGGGAATTTCGCCGGGGCGTCAGCCCCGCTGG
>NZ_JAPDBZ010000096.1:0-15540 GCF_027705505.1 Aeromonas sp. QDB56 | reverse complement strand
GGAACCAGTGATTGGTTCCGGATTGTCCTACAGCAGAAGGATCGGTCAATGGATCCTTAACTGATCAGCATTGCCGCCTGAGCGGGGCTTGCGGGGATCAGCCCTTGAGCACGGCGGCCATGGCGTCGGCCACGTAGTCGACGTTGCGGCTGTTGAGACCCGCCACGCACATGCGACCGGAGCGCACCAGGTAGACGGCGAACTCTTCCCGAAGGCGGTCCACCTGCTCCGGGGTGAAGCCGGTGTAGCTGAACATGCCGCGTTGGTTGATGAAGTAACTGAAGTCGCGGCCCGGCACCTTGGCGCTCAGCACCTCGAACAGCTTCTCGCGCATCGCCTTGATGCGGGTGCGCATCTCGGTCACCTCACCAACCCACATGGCGTGCAGGCTGGCGTCGTTCATCACGGCCGCGGTGATCTGGCCGCCGTGGGTGGGGGGGCTGGAGTAGTTGCGGCGCACGGTGGCCTTCATCTGGCCCAGCACCCGGCTCGCCTCTTCGGCATCCTGGCAGATGACCGACAGGCCGCCACAGCGCTCGCCGTAGAAGGAGAGGTTCTTGGAGAAGGAGTTGCTGACGAAGAAGCTGACGCCGGCGGCCACCATGGCGCGAATGGCGTAGGCATCCTCTTCCAGCCCGTCGCCGAAGCCCTGATAGGCGATGTCCATAAAGGGGATCAGGTTCTTCTCGACCACCAGGGCGATCACCTGGTCCCACTGGGTGCGAGAGAGATCCACCCCGGTCGGGTTGTGACAGCAGGGGTGCAGCAGCACGATGCTTTTCGCCGGCAGGCTGCTCAGGCAGTCGATCATGGCGTCAAACTGCACGCCGCCGGTGGCCGCATCGTAGTATGGGTAGTCGTGCACCTTGATGCCGGCCCCCTCGAACATCGCCTTGTGGTTGTCCCAGGTGGGATTGCTGACCCACACCTCGGAGGTCGGGAAGTAGCGCTTGAGCAGATCGGCGCCGATCTTCAGCGCGCCTGAGCCGCCGATGGTCTGGATGGTGGCGATGCGACCCGCCTTGACCGCTTCGTGATCGGCACCAAACAGCAGGTGCTGCACCGCGGTGCGGTAGTTGGCGGCGCCTTCCATCGGCTGGTAGGGGCGCGGGGCCGGGGCGGCGGCGCGCTGCGCTTCGGCCTGCTGCACCGACGGCAGCAGCGGAATGCGGCCCTGCTCGTCGTAATAGAGGCCAATCCCCAGGTTCACCTTCTGCTCGCGGGTATCTTTATGGAAGGTCTCGACTAGCGTCAGTATGGGATCGCCAGCATAGGCATCGACGTGTTCAAACATGGGGGGTCCTTGAAGTTGACTGTCCAATTCGGCCGGCCATCAGCCGGGCCGATATGATGGCGCAATCCAGAGGTGGCCTCAAGTTGTTCGAGATGGAGACAGGGCTGACAAAGTCTGTCGCAGTGGTAAGCGCGGGGCCCTTGCCAGGATCCTGCATCCCGTCTGCACGTTCCCCCCATTTTGTCAGAGAAGGCTGCCTTATCGGGATCGTTTGGATAATATATGGATACATACGGCCCCTCTCATTCCCCTCTCATTCCCCTCCCACCCATCCGGGGGAGCCAGGTTCGGCGCCGCCTGAGACAAAAGAAATAGTTGCATAATAGTCAGGCTATTCTTTTGACAACCATTGCAGTGTGCCCGGCCCCTTCGGGGGGCCCACGATAACAGGTGACTCATCGCCGATGACCCGACATGTTTCTGATGCCGATTCCCCTGGCTGGACTGGCACGGCCTGGGTGGCTGGAATGTCTATTTTCTTGCCAAGTTCGCCCTGCTCTGGGGGGGATATCTCAACTTCCACCCCCTGATCAACCTGGTGTTTGCCGCCTTCCTGATCTTTCCCCTGCAAAGGGCCGGGTGGCGCCGTGCGCGGCACTGGCTGGCGTTGCCGGTGGGGGCGGGGATCTTCTATCACGATACCTGGTTGCCGGGGATAGAGAGCATTCGTGCCCAGGGCAGCCAGGTCTTCTCCTTCACCCTGGATTACTGGGCGGAGTTGCTCGGGCGTTTCATCAATTGGGAGATGGTCGGCGCGGGGTTCGTGCTGCTGACACTCTATCTGTTCATCGCCCAGTGGCTGCGCTTCACCCCCTGGATCCTGCTGGCGCTGCTCTGGCTCTGGGTCTCGCCCCAGGTGAGCAATCCCTTCGCGAGCAGCAAGGGGGCGAGCGAGCATGCCCTGAACACGTCCCGGGAGGAGACCCGCTCTTCAGTGCTGCCCATGGAGGAGCAGCTTGACCAGAGTGCCCCGCCGACCAACGAGAACCTCAACGCCTATCTCGATGACTTCTATCGGGAGGAGCAGGAGAGACTGGTGCACTTCCCGGAGAGCCTGCCAGCCCAGGCGACCCCCTTCGATGTGCTCATCATCAATGTCTGCTCCCTGGCCTGGCATGACGTGGAGGCGAGCGGCCTGAGCGGGCATCCGGTCTGGTCCCACTTCGACATTCGCTTCAACCGCTTCAACTCCGCCACTTCCTACAGCGGCCCGAGCTCCATTCGCCTGCTGCGGGCCAGTTGCGGGCAGACCAGCCACCAGGGGCTCTATGTGACGGCGCCGAAGCAGTGTCTGCTGTTCGAGAATCTGGCCCAGCTCGGCTTTGCCAAACAGGTGGCCATGGATCACTCGGGGGATTTTGGCAACTACCTGACCGGCCTGCAGCAGTATGCCGGGCTGGATGTGACCCCCATGGACAAGAAGGGGCTGGCCCATGATCTCGCCTCCTTCGATGGCGAACCCATCTATCGCGGGGATGCCCTGTTCGGCCGCTGGCTGAACGAGCGGACACAGAGTCAGGCGGCACGCAACGTCACCTTCTTCAACCTCATCGCCCTGCACGATGGCAACCGCTATGTGGCGAGCCGCCAGATAGCGCCCTACAAGGCGAGGCTCAAGACCCTGCTGGATCAGCTGGATGACTTCATGACGACGCTGGATCAATCCGGCCGCAAGGTGGCCGTGGTGATGGTGCCTGAGCACGGCGCCGCTCTCACCGGCGACAAGATGCAGATGGCCGGGCTGCGGGACATTCCCAGCCCGAGCATCACCCAGGTGCCGGTGGAGGTTGCCCTGCTCGGTACCAAGGCGCCCCATGAAGCGACCCGCAACGTGGACACCCCCAGCAGCTTCCTGGCGGTATCAGAACTGGTCTCCAGGCTGGTGGGGAAGGATGTGTTCGGGAGCGAGACCATCGATTGGGATGCCCTGCTGGGCGACCTGCCGCAGACCCCGCCGGTGTCTGAGAACCAGGGCTCGGTGGTGATCGAAATCAGGGCAAGTACCACATCAAGCTGGGGCAGGGGGACTGGGTCCCCTATCCCCAATGAGACCGGAAGTGACGATGCGCAGCGAACGGCAATCAGACATGCAGACCCCCTTCGGCGTCCCGGTGGAGGGCGCGGTGATCAATGACGTGGCCATGGTCCAGCAGGCCTTTGGTGTCAGCGTCTCCTATCAGGATATTGCCGCCAGGGAGCGGCTCGCCGCCTTGTGCGCACGCTTCCCCCTGCTGGCGGAGGTGGCAGTGAAAGGGCCCGAGGGGACTGGCGAGGGGAGGTCTGCATGAAGGTGATCGCCCTGCAGGGGATCCGGGGAGGCGTGGGGACCACCGCCATCGTGGCCGGACTGGCCCAGGCTGCCCATGAGCAGGGGGCAAGGGTGCTGGCGGTGGATCTCTGCCCGGACAACCAGCTTGGCATCCACCTTGGCCTGCCCCATGACGATCCGGGGGGCTGGAGCCGGCTGACCCAGCCGGCGCGGGAGTGGCGAGGTGCGCTTCACCGCCGGGAGGAGGGACTGGATCTGCTCTCCCATGGCGGGGGGGAGGGGGCGTCGGCCGAGTGGCTGGCGGGGATCGATGGCTATGATCTGGTGCTGCTGGATCTGCCCCTGGGCATGGCCCCCGTCATCCCCTGCAGGCGCTTGCTGGTGGTCAATGCGGATGCCAACTGCCATGTGCGGCTTCACCGCCACCCCTGGGCGGCTGATGAGCGTCTGCTGGTGACCCAGTTCTCCAGCCAGCGGGCCCTGCAGCAGGGGCTGCTGGATCTCTGGCTGGCAGGGGGGCTCCCTCTGCTCAATCTTCATCTGCACAGGGACGAAGCCATGGCGGAGGCCATGGCCGCCAAGCTGCCGGTCGGCCGCTATGCCCCCACCAGTCTGGTTGCCCACGAGCTGGCCGCCCTGGCGACCTGGTGTCTGGCAGAGGGGGAGGCGCCCCGATGAGAGTGCGGCTGCTGACGCCGGCTGCGGGCCTCTGGTGCTCGCAGCGCTATCGCGCACTGCGCGAGCGGGGGGCTTCCCGCCCTGGGGCGGCCGCATTGACCCTGGGCTGGCTGCTGGCCTGGGTTATCTTCCCCCTCGAGCGTCATGGTTGGCAATGGGTGCTGGGCCATGCCCGGGGGCTCTATCCCCAGCTGACGCACCCCCGGGTGGGGGATCCCCTGCGCGTTCTGTTGCAGAGCCTCTGGATGATAGTGCGTCGCCCACAGCCCATCCCTCTGCGCTGGCCTGCCTCCTGGCAACGGCTCTGGCACCGGGGCACTCAGACTCTCGGCGCCTTCCTGGCCCGTCAGGAGGAGAAAGGGCTGGCCGCCGCCAGGGCCACGCCCCGCGAGGCACGCTGGAAGAGCGTGCTGCTCTGCGTGGTGGCCGGGAGCCTCTCCCTGCTCTGCGTCACCCAGCCGTTCACCCTGCAGGCGCAGCTGGTGTTCGTCCTCCTGCTGGCGGCCATGGCCTTCATCCTGCGCGCCGTGCCGGGCCGTTATCCCATGCTGATGATGATGGTGCTCTCCCTCACCATCTCCTGCCGCTACATCTGGTGGCGCTACACCTCGACCCTCGACTGGTTCGACCCCGTCAGCCTGGCCTGCGGCCTGCTGCTGCTGGCCGCCGAGACCTATGCCTGGCTGGTGCTGCTGCTCGGCTACTGGCAGACCGCATGGCCCCTGCACCGCCCTCCGGCACAACTGCCGGCGGATCCGGCCCAGTGGCCCAGCGTGGATCTGATGATCCCCACCTACAACGAGGATCTCGCCATCGTGAAGGGGACTGTCTACGCCGCCATGGGGCTCGACTGGCCCGCCGACAAGCTGACCATCTGGCTGCTTGACGACTGGGGGCGGGCAGCGTTTCGAGACTTCGCCGAGGAGGCCGGGATCCGCTATGTGGCCCGGTCGACCCATGAGCACGCCAAGGCGGGCAACATCAATCACGCCCTCAAGATGGCCACCGGGGAGCTGGTCGCCATCTTCGACTGTGACCACCTGCCGACCCGCTCCTTCCTGCAGATGACGGTGGGCTGGTTCTACCGGGATCCCCGTCTGGGCGTGGTCCAGACCCCCCACCACTTCTTCTCCGCCGATCCGTTCGAACACAACCTGCAACGGTTTCGCAAGATGCCGAACGAGGGGGCTCTCTTCTACGGCCTGGTGCAGGATGGCAACGACATGTGGGATGCCAGCTTCTTCTGCGGCTCCTGCGCCGTCATCAAGCGCACTGCCCTTGACGAGATCGGCGGCATCGCGGTGGAGACGGTCACCGAGGATGCCCACACCTCCCTGCGGCTGCACCGCCTCGGCTACACCTCGGCCTATATCCGGATCCCGCTGGCGGCGGGGCTGGCCACCGAAAGCCTCTCTGCCCACATCGGTCAGCGCATCCGGTGGGCGCGCGGCATGGTGCAGATCCTGCGTCTGGACAACCCTCTCTTCGGCAAGGGGCTCAAGCTGGGGCAGCGGCTGTGCTACTTCAATGCCATGCTGCATTTCCTCTCGGGCATACCGAGGCTCATCTTCCTGACGGCGCCGCTCGCCTTCCTGATCCTGCACGCCTACATCATCTATGCCCCGGCGGCGGCCATCGCCCTCTACATGTTGCCGCACATCTTCCACAGCGCTCTGACCAACTCCCGGTTGCAGGGCAAGGTGCGCCACTCCTTCTGGGGCGAGGTCTATGAGACGGTGCTGGCCTGGTACATCGCCAGGCCGACCACGGTGGCGCTCTTTGCACCTCACAAGGGGACGTTCAACGTGACTGCCAAGGGGGGGATGACGGAGGAGGTGTTCCTCGATCTGTCGGTCTCCCGCCCCTATCTGCTGCTGATCCTGCTCAATCTGTGCGGGCTGGGGTTCGGCCTCTGGCGCATCGGCACCGGCCCTGCCGACGAGGTGCCGACCCTGATCCTCAGCATGATCTGGACCCTCTACAACATGACCATACTGGGCGGCGCCCTGGCGGTGGCCTTCGAGTCGCGCCAGGTCCGTGCCAACCCCAGGGTGGAGATGGTGATGCCGGCGGCCATCAGGCTGGCGAACGGTCACCTCTACCCCTGTACCGTCAGGGATTACTCCAACGGGGGGGTCGGGGTGCTGCTCGAGGCGCCCCTGCCCCTGGCCGACAAGGAGAGGGTCTGGTTGCTGCTGCGCCATGACCAGCGGGAGCAGGCGTTCGCCGCCAAGGTGTAGCGGGTGTTCGGCTGCAAGCTGGGACTGGAGCTGGAACCCATGGCGCAGGCGCAGCATGTCGAGTTCATCCAGTGCACCTTCGCCCGGGCCGATACCTGGTCCCTGTGGCAGCAGCGTCTGGGCAAGGATCGCCCCCTCCACAGCCTGATCGACATTACCCTGCTCGGCTGGGGGGCTTACTGGCGTCTGGCCCGTACCTCACCCATCGGCTTTGTTTGTATCCTCCTCGAGAAGCTGGCTCGCTGGCTCCTCTCCTTCGTTCCCCGTCGCATCTCCCCAGATTTCCGGGCCGGGACTCCGACCTCACAGACAGTGAAAGGATGATGAAACCACAACGCTACCTTATTCCTCTCCTGCTGATGGCTCAGGGTGCGACCGCCGCCGAGGCCGTCGGCCCCCTGCCGCCTGTTCCCGCTCCGGTGCGCACCCAGGGGATGAGCTTCGAACAGATGGCATCATCGCCAGGCACCCTGTCCCTGCGCGGCAATGCGCCAGACGGACTGGCCGACTTCACCGTGCGGCGGGACGAGGTGGTGACCCGGGCCACCCTGGACCTGAACTTCACGCCATCGCCCTCCCTGCTGCCGCTCATCTCCCAGGTCAAGGTCTATCTCAATGACGAGCTGATGGGGGTGACGGCCCTCAACCAGGATCAGATGGGGACGATGACCCATGCCAGCATCGAGCTGGATCCCCGCTATGCCAAGGATTTCAACCGCCTCAAGGTGAGCTTCGTCGGCCACTATCAGAAAGTGTGCGAGAACCCGGCGAGCGATACCCTCTGGCTCAACGTCAACCGGGACAGCAAGCTGACCCTGCAGTTGCAGACCCTGCCGGTGCGCAACGAGCTCTCCTTCTTCCCCATGCCGTTCCTCGACGTGCGGGACAATGGCAAGCTGACTCTGCCCATGGTGTTCACGGGCTCAGTGCCCCCGGAGCAGCAGCAGGCGGCGGCGGTGCTGGCCTCCTGGTTCGGCACCAAGGCCCAGTGGCGGGGCCAGCATTTCCCGGTGCTCATCAACCAGTTGCCGGATCGCAACGCCGTGATCTTTGCCACCAATGACGCGCGCCCCGATTTCTTGGTGGACTATCCCGAGGTGAAGGGGCCCACCATCGACATGATCAGCTCCCCCGGCAATCCCTATGTGAAGCTGCTGCTGATCCTGGGGCGGGATCAGCAGGATCTGCTGACGGCGGTGCAGGGGCTGGCGCGAGGCGATGTCATGCTGCGTGGCCAGAGCGTCATGGTGGACGAGGTGAAGCCGCTCTCCCCGCGTCAACCCTACGATGCCCCGAACTGGGTGCGACTGGATCGCAAGATGCGCTTTGATGAGCTCACGGAGTACCCGGGCCAGTTGCAGGCAACGGGACGCACGCTGTGGCCCATGAACCTGACGCTGCGCCTGCCGCCGGATCTCTATCTGCTGGGGGAGAACGGCATCAGGACGGAGCTGAAGTATCACCATACCTCGCCCACCCTGCGCGACGGTTCCCGGCTGGATGTGGGGGTCAACGGCCAGCTCATGAAGTCGTTCACGCTCGAGCCCGGCGAGGTCAAGAGTGAGCGGTTGCTGACTCTGCCGCTCTGGTTTGCCGACGATGGCGACACCATGGCACTGCGCATGCCCGGGCTCAAGACCACCCAGGCCAACAGCCTGAGCTTCTCGTTCGAGTATGCCCAGCAATACATGGGAGGAACGGAGGATGGCCGTTGCGACCTGGTGATGCCGCCTGCCCATCAGGTGCGCATCGACGAGGGCTCCACCATCGACTTCACCGGCTATCGTCACTTCATCGAGATGCCCGACCTCAAGGCGTTCGCCTATGCCGGCTTCCCGTTCAGCCGGATGGCGGATCTCGCCGACACCCAGATTGTCATGCCGGCCAGACCCCATCCCGGGCAGATCACCACCTTGCTCGATGCCGTCGGTGCCATCGGGGCCGAGACCGGGTATCCGGCGCTCTCCCTGCAGGTTCTGGACGACTGGGAGCGAGCGCGCACCGCGGATCGGGACACCCTGCTCATCGGCACCCTGCCGGAGGAGTTTCGAGGGGATCTGGCCCCCGACGCCCTGCTGCAATCCACGCGCAGCTGGGTCAACGAGCCAACCCGCCAGCACAAGGGGGATCTGCTGCACACCATGGCCGATCGCCAGCCCCAGGCCCGGGTGGGCATGACGGGCAATCGGGCCATCGCCGTCATCCTGGGGCTGCAATCGCCGACCCATGATCAGCGCAGCCTGGTGGCCCTGCTGGCGGATGGACCGGCGGGGGTCACATTGCTCAATGAGGCCCTGCAGACCCGGTCCCTGCGCGATCAGGTGGCGGGCTCGGTGGCCATCATCCGGGAATCCGGGGTGAAGAGCCTGGTGGTGGGGGATCGCTACGAGGTGGGCTACCTGCCGTGGTGGGAGCGTCTCTGGCAACTGTTTGCCCGTTATCCGGTGCGTCTTGCCGGGCTGACCCTGCTCTGCATGCTGGTACTGGGCTGGGGCCTGCGGGTGCTGCTTGCCAGTGCCAGTCGCCGCCGTCTGAAGGAAGATTAAGAGATGACTCAGATGAAAAATGTCTGTGGTGCCCTGCTCCTCTGGGCCCTTTGTTCCCTCCCGGCGCAGGCCGTCTGCCACTGGCCGGAGTGGGATCACTTTCGCCAGCACTACATCAGCGAAGAGGGCAGGGTCATCGGCCCTGCCGAGGGGCGCCGCATCACCACCTCGGAAGGCCAGAGCTATGCCCTCTTCTTCGCCCTGGTCAACGATGACAGGGAGACCTTTGCCCGCCTGCTCGACTGGACGGAGCGGCAGCTCGCCCGCGGGGATCTGACCGGCTTCCTGCCATCCTGGCTCTGGGGCAGGCAGCAGGACGGCAGTTGGGGCGTGCTGGACGCGAACAGCGCGTCCGATTCGGATCTCTGGATAGCCTACAGCCTGCTGGAGGCGGGTCGCCAGTGGGACAACCACAGCTACTCGGCCCTCGGCACCCTGTTGCTGCGCCGTATCGCCCGGGAGGAGGTCGCCACGCTGCCGGGTCTCGGCCCCGTGTTGCTGCCCGGGGCGAAAGGCTATGAGGGGGAGGGACGCTGGACCCTCAACCCCAGTTATCTGCCCCCACAACTGCTGGCCAGATTCGCTTCCTTCAAGGGGCCCTGGGGCGAGATGCGGGCTCTCTTGCCCAAGCTGCTGCAGGAGAGTGCGCCCCGTGGCTTTGCCCCGGACTGGGTGGACTGGCAGGCCGACAAGGGATGGCAGGTGACGGCGGACAAGGGCGACACCGGTGGCTATGACGCCATCCGCGTCTATCTCTGGCTCGGCATGCTGAGCGAGGAGGATCCCGCCAGGGCTTCCCTGGTGGCCCACTTTGCCCCCATGCTGGCGCAGCTGACCGAATCGGGTCATCTGCCCGAGCGGGTCTCCAGCCAAAGTGGTCAGGTTCAGGGCAAGGGGCCGAGCGGCTTTGCCGCCGCCCTCCTGCCCCTGTCACGGGGCTTGCCGGCGCAGGTCACCTTGCGCAAGCAGGTCTCCGATCACGGGCTGGATGCGGATGCCTACTACGGCAGCGTGCTGACCCTGTTCGGCGCAGGCTGGGATCAGGGGCGTTATCGCTTTGCCGCCGACGGTACCCTGCAGCCGGATTGGAGCGAGTCATGTCAGGCAGAGTAACCCTTGGGTGCCTGCTCGCCTGCCTGATGAGCGGAGCCCTGGCGCAAGGGACGGTACAGCCGGTGGCCTGGTTGCTGGAGCAGGTCAGGATTGGCGAGGCCCGTGGGCGGGAAGATCTCGTCAGCAACAGCCTCTATTCCCTCTCCCTGGTGGAGCCCGATCATCTGGAGCTGCTGGCAGCCCAGGCCCGTCAGGCCCTGCGCCAAGGCAAGGTCAAGGAGGCCGGGGCACTGCTGGCCCGCCTTGGCAAGCAAGACCCCGACTCTGCGCTCTATCGTCAGGGCATGGCCAACCTGGCCCTGAACGAACCGGCCAGGCGCCAGCAACTGCAACAAGCCAGGCTGCTGACCAGCGCCGGCAGGCTGGAGGAGGCCGAGCGTCTCTATCGCTCCCTGTTCTCCGGTGATTTGCCCCCCAATCTCGACGTGGCGGTGGATTATGCCCTGTTGCAGACACGGATCCCGGCCATGAAAGCGAAGGGGCTGGCGGCCCTGGGGGCACTCAACCGGCAATATCCGGGTGAGCCCAGAGTGCGGGGCGGGCTGGCTCGCCTCTATCTGGCGGAGGGTCGGCGCCAGGGGGCGCAGAACCTGTTGCGCGAGATGGCGCGAGACCCCTATCAGCGGGACGAGGCCGCCGAGATCTGGCTCGCGGACATCGAATCCCTGCCCATCGGTCCCGGGAGCATCGCTGCCTTGCAGGAGTACATGGTGCTCTTTGGCGAAGGGGATACCACCAAGGCGGAACAGCTGCTCGCTACCCAGGAGGAGAAGTGGGCCTCGCCTGCCTATCGTGCACGCCAGTCGGCGCTCGCAAGCACGGCGGGAGGTGGTGCCTCCATCTCCCGCTTGCAGCGTGCCCTGGCTGCCAACCCGGGGGATCCCGAACTCATGGGGGCCCTCGGGCAGGCCTACTCCCGCAACGATCAGCGAGCGCAGGCCATCGCCCAGTTTGAACGGGTGCTGGCACACCCCGAGGTGACCGACAAGGACAAATGGCGCAGCCTGCTGGCCACCAACCGCTACTGGCTGCTGGTGAGCCAGGGGCGCAGCGCCCTGGAACAGGAGCAGTGGGATGAGGCGGCGACCCTGTATCGCCGTGCCATCGCCCAGGATGGGCGTGAACCCGAAGCCTGGTTGGGGCTCGGAGACAGCGAGCGTGGCCGCCATCGCGATGCCGACGCGGAGTCCGCCTACCGCAAGGCGCTCGCCATGGGGAGCGCGCGGGAGCGGGCACTGGCCCGCCTGTTCGATCTCTACAAGGAGCAGGATCCGGCGCGTGCCCTGGCCCTGCTGGAGCAGCAGGGCACCCCCGGGATGCAGGCCGAAGGGCGGCGGCTCAAGGCCGGGCTGTTGCAGGAGGAGGCCGATCAGCTCGATCGGGCCGGCAAGGTGGCGGCGGCGCTGCGCCTTCGCGAGCAGGCACTCGCGCTGACCCCGGAAGAGGTGTGGCTGGCCTATCGAGTGGCCGATACCCGGGCCCGCCTCGGGGAAGCCGGTAGCGGGGAGCGGCTCTTGCGGGAACGGCTGGCGGCGCACCCGCAGGATGCCACCCTGCGCTACGCCACCGCCCTCTATCTCTCGGGGCAGGACAAGATGGTGGAGGCGAGAGGGGTGCTGGCCGCCATCCCTAGGTCCGCCTGGACACAGGACATGGATGCGCTGGATCGGCGCCTCGCCCGTGACGAGGTGCTCGCCAGGGCGAGGGCGAGTCACGAGGCCGGGGATGATGAGGGGGCCGAACGCCTGCTTCAGCCGTTGCAGCCGGATGAAGAGGTAAGCCTGATGCTGGCGGAGTGGGCCACGGATCGGGGGGCCTATGCACTGGCGGAGCAGCGCTATCAGGAGGTGCTTGCCCGCACGCCGCAACAGCCCGAGGCCAGGCTTGGCATGGCCGAACTGGCCCAGGCCAGGGGCGATCTGGCAAAGGCCCGTCACTGGCTGCCCGCATGGCCGGTCAGCCCGCTGCCCCCGGAGGGGGCCAACTACTACCGCCGGGTAGCCAATCTCTATCAGGCGCTGGGAGAGGGCGAGACAGCCCGCGCCATCTTCACCGACTACGAACCCCTGGTGGCGATGCAACCGGCCTCCCAGCAGACGGCGCTGTTCTGGCGCGATGCCGCCCGTCAGCGCGTTGCCGAGCATGATGTGGAAGGGGCTCTGGTGCGGGATCGCAAGGGGCTGGTGGCCGCAGGTCTGGCCCCCCGCGAGGATCTGGAGGGGGGCGAGCTGACCCGGCTGGCACGCAGTCAGGATGGGGAGGGGTGGCTGGCATCCGGCCTGCGCAGCGATCTCGACAGGCACTACCGGCAGAGCCAGACCACCTTCTCCCTCGACAGCGATTACTGGGGCTCCAGCGGTACCGGGGGCTACTCGGATCTGCGGGCGCTGACCCAGATGGCGCAACTGGATACGCCGCTGGCCGGTGGTACCGCCTTCGGCCGCCTTGAACTGGTCGACATGGATGCCGGAGATCTGCCGGACTCCCCTTACCGGGCGCAGTTCGGTACCTGTGCGGCCAGGGACTGCCGCGGGGACGCGCACCAGCAGAACCGGGGCACCACCCTGGCGGCAGGCTGGCAGCGGGGGGCCTGGGCGTTCGATCTGGGGACCACGCCCCTCGGTTTCGAGGTGGCGGACTGGGTTGGTGGCGCCACCTTGACCGGTGACTGGCACACGCTGGGGTGGGGGATGACCCTCTCGCGTCGGCCCGTCAGCAGCTCGCTGCTCTCCTATGGGGGAACGGTGGATCCGGGCACGGGCATCAGCTGGGGCGGGGTGCGGGCGAACGGGGTCCGCCTCGATCTCAGCCGGGATCTGGGAGGGGCCGTCGGGTTCTGGGGCAGCGCCCAGCAGCACCTGCTGACTGGCAAGAACGTGCCCGACAACTGGCGCACCCGGCTCATGGGAGGGGGCTATTACAAGTTCGTCAACGAGACCCATCGCCGTGCCAGCGTGGGGCTCAGCACCATGCTGTGGCACTACCAGCAGGATCTGGGGGGCTATACCCTGGGGCAGGGGGGTTATTACAGCCCGCAGGGGTACTTCTCGCTCTCGGTGCCGGTGAGCTACCGGCAGCGTACCCCGGACTGGTCGTGGGAGCTGGGCGGATCGGGCTCCTGGTCCTACGCCCATACCGACGACAGTCGCCGCTACCCGCTGGAAGGCCTGTTGCCAAGCGGTTTGCCAGACAGAAATGCGCCTGTGAAAGGGGCAGCAGCAGTGGATTCGGCTACACCCTGAATGGCGTGGTGGAACACAGGCTGACGGAGCACTGGCGCATCGGTGGCCGGGTGGACATCCAGCAGGCGGATGACTATGCCCCCAGCCATGTCCCCCTGTTCCTGCGCTACACCTTCAAGCCCTGGCAAGGGGATCTCGATATGCCGCCAAGGCCTCTCACTCCCTACGCGGACTTCGACTGACAGGGGCGCCCGTCATCACCGGGCGCCCTTATTTCAGATAGGAACGCAGTACCCTCACCACCTGATCCAGATCCTCCAGCCGCTCGGCATGGGTCGCCTCCTCGGCGCCAAGATGCTCGCGCATGTGTCCCTCCAGCACCTCCAGCATCAGGCCGTTGACGGCGCCGCGGATGGCGGCAATCTGCTGCAGGATGGCGGCGCAGTCTGTTTCCTGTTCCAGAGCACTCTCCAGGGCGCCGGTCTGCCCCTTGATGCGCCTGACCCGTGCCAGCAGCTTCTTCTTGTCGTGAACCGTGTGTGACATCCAGGATCCTCTCGATCAATAAAACTATACTGGGGTATAGTATATAGCATCCTCGTTTTCAGGAGAAATCCATGCCATCCCTCGCCTCATCCCACTGCCACCACCCCGTCGTCCACGAAGGGAATCCCCTGGCCGAACAGAAGACCCGCTGGGCCGTGCTGCTCACCGTCGTCATGATGGTGGCGGAGATCGGTGGCGGCTGGTTCTACAACTCCATGGCGCTGCTGGCCGACGGTTGGCACATGAGCTCCCATGCCCTGGCCCTCGGCCTCTCGGTGCTGGCCTATCGCGCTGCCCGCCACTTCGCGCGGGATCACAGGTTCAGCTTTGGTACCTGGAAGATAGAGGTGCTGGGGGGCTTCAGCAGCGCCCTGCTGCTGGTGGGGGTGGCGGGGTTGATGCTGTTCGAGTCGGTGGCCAGGTTGCTGGACCCCAGCCCCATCCATTATCAGCAGGCGATCGGCATTGCCCTGCTGGGCCTGCTGGTGAATCTGGCCTGTGCCTGGCTGCTCAGGGACGATCACGGCCATCACCATGGTCACGACCACCATCACGGTCATCACGACCACTCGCACGATCACCACCACGGCCATCAGGATCTCAACCTGCGCGCCGCCTACCTCCACGTGCTGGCGGACGCGGCCACCTCGGTGCTGGTGATTCTGGCGCTGGTGGGAGGCATGTTGTGGGGGGCGGACTGGCTGGATCCCCTGATGGGCATCGCCGGGGCCGTGCTGGTGGCGGTGTGGGCCAGGGGGCTGCTGCGTGATACCGGGCGCGTCTTGCTGGATGCGGAGATGGATGCGCCCCTGGTGGACGAGATCCGCGAGGTGATTGCCGAGCTGCCTGGCGCCGAGATCCGCGATCTTCACGTCTGGCGGGTGGGGCAGATGCAGTATGCCGCCGCGATGTCGTTGCAGATGGCAACCCCGGTCCCGGCACAGGCGATCCGCGAGCGCCTCGCCATCCACGAGGAGCTGGTGCACCTGACCATCGAAGTGTCTGCCGACTGACGCCCCTGGCGGGGGTCAGCGGGGAGGCTCGCTCCCCTGATCCTGCCAGAGGGAGCCCAGCATCAGCCTCAGCAGCAGTCCCGGCGGGTCGTCGAGCAGGCGGCCCGGCTCCAGTAGCAGGTGGCCGTCGGCATGAAAGCCCAGGCTGGCGTGAACCTTGCCTTCCTCGCCACACACCTGGAGGAGGCCGTTCAGGGAACCCCCCTCGCCGGGTTGACAGCGCAGCCGCAGCTCCCGTGGTTCCCCCAGCAAGGTGAAGGCGCGGGCGAGGGGCGGGCTCTCTTCATAATCCGGCCAGTTGAAGAAGTGATAGCGTTCGGCGAGCACGCCGGCCTGCTGGCAGAACTGATCGAACAACTGGGCAATGCCCTGATACTCCTGGTCCAGCCGCCTGGCCTGCTCCTCAATCCGTTTCATCACCCAGCCCCCTCTATCCATTTGATTGGACATTGATTTCGTCACTCGCTCCCCTCTTCTCGCTGGTATGGGCCGAAAGCGGTGCCAGGTCTGTGAGCGCGATCGAGTTTTCGTTATGAAAACGTTATCTTGTTGATGCGGATTGGTTTTTTTTGCCCATCCGCTCCTCAGAGATCCCCTCATTTTTAGAGACTCAAATAATTCCAAGTGTGCGGGTATATAAGCGGTGTTGCTTCAGGTAG
>NZ_JAPDBZ010000095.1:0-15631 GCF_027705505.1 Aeromonas sp. QDB56 | reverse complement strand
AAAGCCAAACCACAGAAGTATGCGACGAGAAAACCTAGTAAAAACAATGCCAGTCAGGCTTAACTGACTGGCATTAGGGCCCTTGGGCGCCTCTTTTTATGGTTTGGCTTATGGCTTGGCACAGTCTGGCGGCTCAAGGAGACAGCGGCTCGCGATGATATTCATCGGCCCCGCACTCGGGGCAGGTGGCAAGCTGCTCCGGGTGCAGCACGGTATGGCGCCACTCGCAGTGATCGCACACCAGCACCCCGAGTCCCACCCAGTCCCCCGCCCGGTAGACCCCCTTGTGTTCCAGCTCGTCCGCCAACTCCTGCCACTCCACCTGGGTGCGGTCGGTCACGTCCGCCAGCCAGGACCAGGCGGTGTCCTTGAGCGCCAGCATGAAGGCGGACTCCTCCACCTGCTCATCCTTGCGCCCCTCGTCATAGTTGCCCAGATCCCGCTTCACATACTCGGCGATCAGCGCCAGCTCGTCCTGGGTCAGATCCCCGGCCGCCTCCAGATAGGCCTGCACCTTGGCGATCATCCGGTTGAGGCGCTCTCCCTGAAACGCTTCCGTCTCTTCCCACTGCTTCTTGAGCTGAGCGATAAAGGCTTCATACCCTTGTCGACGTTTGTCCATGGCCATCACTCCTCTGCTGAATCCCGATCGAGCCAGACCCTGACCTCGGGCTCGGCGGATACGGGCGGCGGTTGCCATTCTCACTTCGTTGCGACTCTCGCGGCTCTTGCGGCTTTGCAAATCCTCGCGGGTACCGGACCTGGCCCGAGACCGGGCGGATGCTGGCGGTTGTTGCCGCCGCAGGATATGGGTATTCTATCGGGATTTCCCAGCCGTTTTATCTATTCATTTCACAGATCCGGATGTCACCAATGCAAGAGCAATACGTTCCCCAATCCATAGAACCAGCAGTGCAGAAGCACTGGGATGCCAAGAAAACCTTCAAGGCGGTGGAGAAAGTAGACAAGGAAAAGTTCTACTGCCTCTCCATGTTCCCCTATCCGTCTGGTCGTCTACACATGGGGCACGTTCGCAACTACACCATAGGTGATGTGATCTCCCGTTATCAACGGCTCAATGGCAAGAACGTGCTGCAACCCATCGGTTGGGACGCCTTCGGCCTGCCGGCAGAAAACGCCGCCATCAAGAACAACACGGCGCCGGCCCCCTGGACCTACGAAAACATCGAATACATGAAGAACCAGCTGAAGATGCTGGGTCTGGGTTATGACTGGGATCGGGAGCTGGCCACCTGCAAGCCGGACTACTACCGCTGGGAGCAGTGGTTCTTCACCAAGCTCTACGAGAAGGGCCTGGTCTACAAGAAGACTTCCTCCGTCAACTGGTGCCCGAACGACATGACGGTGCTCGCCAACGAGCAGGTAGTGGACAACTGCTGCTGGCGCTGTGATACCCCGGTGGAACAGAAAGAGATCCCCCAGTGGTTCATCAAGATCACCGACTACGCCGAAGAGCTGTTGAACGACATCGACAATCTGGAAGGCTGGCCGGAAATGGTCAAGACCATGCAGCGCAACTGGATTGGCCGCTCCGAAGGGGTCAACATCAGCTTCAATATCGACGGTCAGACCGAGCAGCTGGAGGTCTACACCACACGTCCGGACACCTTCATGGGCGTCACCTATGTCGGTATCGCTGCCGGTCACCCGCTGGCGCTGCAAGCAGCCCAGAACAATCCGGAGCTGGCCGCCTTCATCGAAGAGTGCAAGAACACCAAGGTAGCCGAAGCTGAACTGGCCACCATGGAGAAGAAGGGCATGGCCACCGGCCTCTACGCCATTCACCCGCTGGATGGCCGCAAGGTGCCGGTCTGGGTCGCCAACTTCGTGCTGATGAACTACGGCACCGGCGCCGTGATGGCGGTTCCGGGTCACGACCTGCGTGATCACGAATTCGCCACCAAGTACGGCCTCGAGATCAAGCCTGTCATCAAGCCGATTGATGGTGACGTCGACGTGAGCGAAGCGGCTTATACCGAGAAGGGCGTGCTGTTCAACTCCGGCGAGTTCGACGGCCTCGACTTCCAGGGTGCCTTCGATGCCATCGCCAACAAGCTGGAAGGGCTCGGCAAGGGCAAGCGCACCGTCAACTACCGTCTGCGCGACTGGGGGGTTTCCCGTCAGCGCTACTGGGGCGCCCCCATCCCCATGCTGACCCTGGCCGACGGTACCGTGGTGCCGACCCCGGAAGATCAGCTGCCGGTTCTGCTGCCGGAAGACGTGGTGATGGACGGTATCCAGAGCCCCATCAAGGCCGACGCCGAGTGGGCAAAGACCACCTACAACGGCCAGGAAGCGTTCCGCGAGACCGATACCTTCGACACCTTCATGGAGTCCTCCTGGTACTACGCCCGCTACTGCTCCCCGGACTACGACAAGGGCATGCTGGATCCGGCGGCTGCCAACCACTGGCTGCCGGTGGATCAATACATCGGCGGCATCGAGCACGCCTGTATGCACCTGCTCTATGCCCGCTTCTTCCACAAGCTGCTGCGTGATGCGGGCCTCGTGAACAGCGACGAGCCGTTCAAGCGCCTGCTCTGCCAGGGCATGGTGCTGGCCGACGCCTTCTACTACAAGGATGAGAAGGGCGGCAACGTCTGGGTCAGCCCCCTCGACGTCAAGGTTGAGCGCGACGACAAGGGCCGCATCACCAAGGCTGTCGACCTTGAGGGTCGTGAAGTGATGCACTCCGGCATGACCAAGATGTCCAAGTCCAAGAACAACGGCATCGACCCGCAGCTGATGGTGGAGCGTTACGGCGCCGATACCGTCCGTTTGTTCATGATGTTCGCCTCCCCGGCCGAGATGACCCTGGAGTGGTCCGACTCCGGCGTGGAAGGTGCCCAGCGCTTCCTGCGCCGCCTGTGGCGCATCACCTTCGAGCACGTATCCGGTGGCGCCGTTGCCGCACTGGACGTCGCCGCCCTCACCAGCGACCAGAAAGCCGTGCGCCGCGAGCTGCACAAGACCATCGCCAAGGTGAGCGACGATGTGGGTCGCCGTCAGACCTTCAACACCGCCATCGCCGCCATCATGGAGCTGATGAACAACCTGGCCAAACTGGGCAGTGACGCTCAGGATCGCGCCCTGATGCAGGAAGCGCTGGAAGCGGTCGTGGTCATGCTCTACCCCATCACCCCGCACATCGGCTTCGAGCTGTGGAAAATGCTGGGCAAGGAAGGGGACATCGATGTCGCGGCCTGGCCGGTGGCTGACGAAGCGGCCATGGTCGAGACCGAGAAGCTGGTGGTGGTGCAGATCAACGGCAAGATGCGCGGCAAGCTGACCGTGCCGGCCGAGATAAGCCAGGCCGACGTCGAGAAGCTGGCCATGGCCGATGCGTCCGTACAGAAGTTCACCGACGGTCTGACCGTGCGCAAAGTCGTGTACGTGCCGGGCAAACTGCTCAACATCGTGGCCAACTGATGAAGCCTCCCCTGGCGGCGGCCGACAGTCCGGGCCAGGGGCTGACGACACACGGATGATGACGGCGGGCCCTGCGCCCGCCGCTCTTCCCTTCATGCAAAGAGGATTTTTTATGGGCACCATCTTCACGCGCTGGATGGCCATCGTGCTGGCAGGGCTGCTTCTGCAGGCCTGCGGTTTTCAGATGCGGGGCACCGCCATTCCCCCCGAGCTGATGACCATGAAAGTGGTCGGTGACAACAAGAGCGACTTCTACCGACTGGTCACCACCCGTCTCAAGGCCGCTGGCGTCGAACTCGCCGACAAGGAGGGCATCCCGGTGCTGACCCTGGCCGGGGTACGTAGCTGCAGCCAGGTCGCCTCGGTCGACTCCATCGGCCAGGACCGCGAATACCTGCTGAGTTACAGCACCCAGTTCACCGTGGTCATGCCGGGCAAACCGACCCAGGTCTTCCCCATCACCTTCAACCGCAGCTTCCTGAACAAGCCGGATGCGGCACTCGCCTCCTCCCGCGAGCAGGAGCAGCTGGGCAAGGAGATGCAGGAACAGGCCGCCAACCTGGTTATTCGCCAGCTCAGTCAGGTCAAGTTCTGATGCGCGTATCTTGATGAGAGGGTGTTGATGAGAGTCTATCCCGAGCAGTTTGCGGATCACCTCAAGGCAGGGCTCAAGCCCTGCTATCTCATTTTCGGGGACGAGCCCCTGCTCAAGCTGGAAGCCGTCGACGCCGTGCGCCAGGTAGCGCGCAAACAGGGCTTCGATGAACGCCACAGCTTCGTGGTGGAACAGGGGCTGGACTGGAACCAGGTCTACGATGCCTGCCAGGCCATGAGCCTGTTCTCGGCCCGCCAGATCATCGAGCTGGAGCTGCCCGCAAAGATCGACAAGGATCTCGCCGCCCGCATCAGCGACATTGGCAAGCAGCTCCACCCCGACCTGCTGCTGGTGCTGAGCGGCAATCGCCTCAACCAGACCCAAATGAAGGCGTCCTGGTTCGACAAGCTGAGCCAGAGCGGCACCTATGTACCGGTCAACCACCCCGAGCCCCGCTTCTTCCCGCGCTGGATGAGCGCCCGCTTTCAGCGCTTCGGCCTCAAGGCACTGCCGGATGCGGTCAATTTCATGTGCCACGCCTACGAGGGCAACCTGCTGGCCGCGAGCCAGGAGATCGAGAAGCTGACCCTGCTCTCGCCGCCCCAGCCCATCAGCGTCGCCTATCTGCAGGAGACCATCATCCGCCACGCCCACTTCACTCCCTTCCAGCTCGTCGATACCCTGCTGGAAGGAAAGGTGAACCGGGCCCAGCGCATCCTGCTGGCCCTTCGCGCCGAGGGCACCGAACCCGGCATGCTGGCCTGGACCCTGTGCCGCGAACTGGAGCAGCTCACCGAGCTGGCGCTGGCCGCCCGCGCCGGACAGCCCCTGGTGGAGCATTTCAGCCGCCTGCGCATCTGGCAGAGTCGCCAGCAGCTCATCCAGCAGGCGCTGACCCGACTTCCCTTCCCCAAGATCCGACAGCTCTGGCAACTGATGGCCCAGCTGGACCATGCCCAGCGCCATTTCGACACCGAGCAAGCCTGGCTGATGCTGCAAACCATCGCCCTCGGCTTTCGTGACGGTACCCCGCTCCCCCTGCTGGAGACGGAATCATGCTGACACCGCCCATCGGGATCCTCGGCGGCACCTTCGATCCCATTCACATCGGTCACCTGAGGCCCGCCATCGAGGCACGGGATGCCCTGGGTCTGGCCGAGGTGCGCCTGCTCCCGAACCATATCCCGCCCCACCGGGCCAATCCGCTCTGCTCCAGCGAGCAGCGGCTCGCCATGGTCGCGCTGGCTGCGGCGGACAACCCGGGATTCGTGGTGGATGAGCGGGAGCTCAGGCGCGACACTCCCTCCTGGACTATCGACACCCTTATCGAGTTGAGGAGCGAGCTGCCGGACACCCCGCTCTGCTTTTTGATGGGGATGGATTCCCTGCTCGGCCTGCCGGGCTGGCACCGCTGGCAGGAGTTGCTCGATTACGCCCATCTGGTGGTGAGCTGCCGCCCAGGCTGGCAACCGGATTATCCCGTCCAGGTGGCCGAGCTGCTGGCCCGCCACCAGACCCGGGATATTCAGGATCTCCATCGCCAGCGCCACGGTCATGTCTGGCTTTGTGACAACCTGCCCGTCGAGCTGTCGGCCACACGCCTGCGTGCCCTGCTCGCGGCAGGCCAGGATCCCAAATACCTGCTGCCCAACCCGGTCGCCGACTATATCCGGCGCCACGGGCTCTACCGCTCATCGGCAACGCAGTAAACGGCGCCACGCAGGCGGGTCAGCCGACACGTCCGGGCACACCGGGCCCGGCCCTGACTATTGCCAGGCCGGGTTGCACACTATAGTGATCGTCAAGGGGCCCCTCCCCCACGGGACGGCTCCCCGGGCGATGCTCCCTTTGCCAGGCTGGGAAACGGGAGTGACCATGATATAATCCGCCGCCCTCTGGCGCCGGAAGATAGGAGAAGACATTGCAAGGCCAAGAATTGCTCGCCTTTATCGTCGACAAGATCGATGACATGAAAGGCCGCGACATCATCACCCTCGATGTGCGCGGCAAATCCAGCATCACGGACACCATGATCATCTGCTCCGGCAACTCCAATCGTCACGTCAGTGCCATCGCCCACAACCTCGCCAGCGAGGCCCGTCATGCGGGGCTCGACCTGCTGAGCGTGGAGGGGGAACTCACCGGTGAGTGGGTGCTGGTGGACATGGGGTCGGTCATCGTGCACGTGATGCAGGATGAGTACCGCGACTTCTACCAGCTGGAAAAACTCTGGAGCGGCGCCGCCCAGGTCAATTCGCAATAAAGGGCGACAGCGTAACCAAAGATGAAGATCCAGTTGATTGCCGTGGGCACCAAGATGCCTGCCTGGGTAGAGCATGGCTTCGAAGAGTACCGTCGCCGCTTCCCCAAAGACATGCCGTTCGAGCTGGTCGAGATCGGCGCAGGCAAGCGCGGCAAGAATGCCGACATTCCCCGCATCCTGCAAAAGGAAGGGGAAGCCATGCTGGCCGCCGCCGGCCGCTCCCGCATCGTGACTCTGGACATTCCGGGCAAGCCCTGGACCACGGAGCAGCTCGCCGTGCAACTGGAAGCCTGGAAGCTGGATGGCAGGGATGTGGCGCTGCTGGTAGGTGGCCCGGAGGGGCTCTCCCCCGAGTGCAAGGCTGCTGCGGAGCAGAGCTGGTCGCTCTCGCCCCTGACCCTGCCCCATCCCCTGGTGCGGGTACTCGTGGCCGAGAGCCTCTATCGCGCCTGGAGCATCACCACCAATCACCCTTATCACAGAGAGTGACCCATGCCGACCCTGAGCATGCATTTCTCCTCTCTCACCCGCACGTCAGCCACAAGGTAACGGCATGCTGAAGAATCGCATTGAAATGCGCGATCACAGTGCCGAGGGACGTCTGTTCTTCCGGCGCACCCTGGTCGCCTACATCGGCATGGTCACCCTCATGCTGGTGCTGCTGGCTAACCTCTACTACCTACAAGTAGAGTCTTACGAAACCTATCAGACCCGATCCAACGACAACCGCATCCGTGTGGTGCCGGTGGCGCCGCCCCGTGGCCTCATCTACGACGCCAACGGTGTCCTGCTGGCGGAAAACCGCCCGGTCTACAGCCTGGAGATCGTGCCCGAAGAGACCGAGAACCTGGAGAAGACCGCGGACGACCTCATCACCCTGCTGGCCCTGCCGGAGGGGACCAAGGAGAAGTTCCTGGCCGAGGTCAAGCGTCAGCGCCGCTTCAAGCCCGTGCCCCTGTTCGAGAAGCTGACCGAATACCAGGTCGCCCTCTTCTCGGTCAACCAGCACAACTACCCGGGGGCCAGCATCGAGGCCTACCTCAAGCGCTACTACCCGTTCGGCGACACCCTGACCCATGCCCTGGGCTACGTGGCCAAGATCAACACCCGTGACGTGGAGCGCCTCGAGAAGGAGGAGAAGCTCGCCAACTATGCCGCCACCAAGGACATCGGCAAACAGGGGGTGGAGAAGTACTACGAGGATCAGCTGCACGGCGTGGCGGGTTATCAGGAGGTCGAGGTGAACAACCGCGGCCGGGTGGTACGTACCCTGAAATTCCAGCCCCCCGAGCCCGGCAAGGACATCTACCTCAACATCGACATCCGCCTGCAGTTGAAGGCCCAGGAGCTGCTGGCCGGCCGCCGGGGCGCCATCGTGATGATGGAGCCCAACACCGGCGCCATCCTGGCCATGGAGTCGAGCCCGAGCTACGACCCCAACCTGTTCGTGACCGGCATCTCCAGCGCCAACTACTCGGCGCTGCTCAACGATCCCGCCCGGCCGCTGGTGAACCGCACCACCCAGGGCATCTATGCCCCCGGCTCCACCGTCAAGCCCATGATGGCGGTGATGGGGCTCAACGAGGGGGCGATCACCCCCAATTACCGCTACTTCGGCGGGCCCAGCTTCTCCATCCCGGGCACCACCAAGAAGTTCCGGGACTGGCGCCGCTGGGGCCACGGCTGGCTCGACGTCTATCGCGCCATCGAGGTCTCGGCGGATACCTATTTCTACGATCTCGCCTACCGGGTCGGCATCGACAAGATCAACAGCTACATGACCAAGTTCGGCTTCGGCCAGTACAGCGGCGTGGACCTCTATGAAGAGACCCGGGGCGTCATGCCCTCCCGGGACTGGAAGATGGCCCGCTGGCGTCAACCCTGGTACCAGGGGGACACCATCTCCATCGGCATCGGCCAGGGCTACTGGAGCGCCACCCCGATCCAGCTCGCCAAGGCCATCAGCATACTGACCCAGAACGGTCACGACGTGACGCCGCACCTGCTCAAGAGCACCGCCTCCTCCGATGGCGTGGTCAACGCCCCCATCAACCCGAACGTGGCCATCGCCGCCAAGAGCGATACCTACTGGCAGGTGGCCAAGGACGGCATGTGGCGCGTCATCAACGGCCACGAAGGGACGGGGCGCCGCGCCTTCGCCAATACCCCCTACAAGGCGGCGGGCAAGTCCGGCACCGCCCAGGTGGTGGGCCTCAAGGAGAACCAGGTCTACAACGCGGCCACCACCAAGGTGGAGCACCGCGACAACGCCCTGTTCGTCGCCTTCGCCCCCTTCGAGGCACCCAAGGCGGTCGTCGCCCTGGTGCTGGAGAACGCCGGGGGCGGCAGCGCCATGGCGGCACCGGTCGCCCGCCACATGCTGGATGCCTATCTGCTCCCGCCGGAACCCCAGTTGCCACCGGCACCGGAAAAGCCGTCCCAACCGAGTGAGGTCGTTTCCCAATGAGTAATTCTGCCCGCCAGCAGAGCATCTGGTACAAGCTGCACATCGACCTGCCGCTGCTGCTCGGCCTGCTGACCCTGATGGCCCTCTCCATGGTGGTGCTCTACTCCGCCTCGGGCCAGGATCTCGACTCCATCGTGCGCCAGCTGGTGCGCGGCGCCCTGGCCTTCGGTCTGATGATCGGCATGGCCCAGCTGCCGCCCTCCCTCTATGCCCGCTGGTCGGTGCCCCTGTTTGCGGTGGTGGTGCTGCTGCTCATCGCGGTGGACGTGTTCGGCCATATCGGCAAGGGGGCCCAGCGCTGGCTCGATCTCGGCTTCATGAAGTTCCAACCCTCCGAGGTGATGAAACTCTCCATGCCCATCATGGTGGCCGCCTGGCTCAGCCGGCACTCCCTGCCGCCAAAGTTCAGCCATGTGATGATCGCCCTGGTGATGGTGCTGCTGCCCACCCTGCTGATCGCGGCCCAACCCGATCTCGGCACCTCCATCCTGGTGGCCGCTTCCGGCTTCTTCGTCATCTTCCTGGCGGGGATCAGCTGGTGGCTCATCGGGCTCGCGGTCTTGCTCATCTGCGCCTTCATGCCGGTACTCTGGTTCTTCCTGATGCACGACTACCAGCGCCAGCGGGTGCTGATGCTGCTGGACCCGGAGAAGGACCCGCTCGGTCGCGGCTATCACATCATCCAGTCCAAGATTGCGATCGGCTCCGGCGGCGTGTTCGGCAAGGGGTGGCTGCAAGGCACCCAGTCACAGCTCGAATTCCTGCCAGAGCGCCACACCGACTTCATTTTCGCCGTCTTCAGCGAGGAGTTCGGTCTGGTGGGAGTGGCCCTCTTGCTGGTCATCTACCTCTACATCATCAGCCGCTGCCTGTTTATCTCCATGCAGGCCCAGAACAGCTTCGAACGCCTGCTGGGGGGCGCCCTGACCCTGACCTTCTTCGTCTATGTGTTCGTCAACATGGGCATGGTAAGCGGCATCCTGCCGGTGGTAGGGGTTCCCCTGCCACTGGTGAGCTACGGCGGCACCTCCATGGTGACCCTGATGGCGGGCTTCGGCGTTCTGATGTCCATCCAGACCCACAGGCGGCTGCTCGCCTGATGCGGCTCGGCTGGCTGGCTCTATCTCTGTGCACCCTGACGGCGAGTGCTGCCGTCTCGCCGGCCCGGCTCAGCCTGCTGGCCGAGCAGCAGCAGGTGCCGCTGGCAGAGTTGCAGGCCGCCGCCGCCCAGGCCAGCCTGCGCCAGGAGGTGCTGGACACCATCCGCCGCCCCTGGGAAGCCAAGCCCTGGCACCGCTACAGGCCGCTGTTCGTCACCCCGGAGCGCATCCGGGACGGAGTGGGATTCTGGCAGCGCCATGCCGCCACCCTGGCACGGGCCGAGCAGACCTACCAGGTCCCCGCCTCCCTCATCGTCGCCATCATCGGCATCGAGACCTTTTACGGTCGACAGATGGGGCGCCACCCGGTGCTCGACAGCCTTTACACCCTGGGATTCCACTACCCCGAACGGGCGGATTTCTTCGCCAAGGAGTTTGCCCAGCTGGTGCTGCTTGCCCGGGAAGAGAAGTGGCCGCTCACCAATCTCAAGGGCTCCTATGCCGGCGCCATGGGCATGGGCCAGTTCATGCCCTCCAGCTACCGCCACTACGCGGTCGACTTCGACGGAGACGGCAAGCGGGATCTCTTCGCCAACCCGGCAGATGCCATCGGCAGCGTGGCCAACTACTTCGCCCTGCACCACTGGCGCTGGGGCGAGCCGGTGGTGGAGCCCGCCTTGATCGGATTGGCGCCAGTAGGTACCCTGCTTGCACCCGAGCCCGAGCTAAGGCACCGCTGGGCAGAGCTGGCCGCTGCGGGCATTGAAGTCGCCACACCGCCGTCACCCGAGACACCGGTAAAACTGCTGGCGATGGAGCAGGCCGAAGGACCGGAATACTGGGTCGCGCGCCACAATTTTTACGTGATCACCCGCTACAATCGCAGCCCTCTCTATGCGATGGCGGTGCATCAACTCAGTCAAGCAATCCAGGACGCTTATGCATTACAGCCACAAACTTCTTCCCCTCAGCCTGACCTTGTTGCTGGCCGCCTGTAGCAGCCAACCCGAACCCCAGCCGCTGCCCCCGGAGCCCGCCCCCCAGGAGAAGCCCCAGGTCATCGAGATCCCCCAGGCGACCGGCGCCATTCCCCGCCCCGAACCCATGAGCGAGAGCGGCAACCGGGACTACTGGATCGGAAAGCAGAAGTTTGAGGTGTGGCGCGACATCAAGCACTACAGCGAGGAAGGCACTGCCAGCTGGCTCTCCCGGGATCTGGACGGCAACAAGACTGCCAACGGCGACGTGCAGGACAGCACCCTGTTCAGCGCCGCCCACCGCAACCTGCCCCTGCCAAGCTACGTGCGGGTCACCAATCTGGACAACGGTCTGGAGACCATAGTACGCGTCAATGATCGCGGCCCCTTCGGCAGCGATCGCCTCATCGATCTCTCTCACGCCGCCGCCGCGCAACTGGAGATGGTGGAAGGGGGTGAGGCCCGGGTGCGCCTCGAACTCATCACCGATCAGCCGGATCAGATGGTGGAGATGGTGCCCATGACCCCGATGACGCCCATGGAGCCTGCGGCGCCAGCAGCCAATTCCTTCGTGAACGAGGCGCCGGCCCCCACGGCACCGGCCAAGGCCGCCCCTGCTCCTGCTCCTGCCGCCACGGCGACCACCACCGTCTCCCCTCCCAAGGCCGGTGCGACCCAGGGCAAGATGATCCAGGTGCTTGCCAGCGGCTCGCAGGCGCGGGCGGAGGCCATGGGCAAGGTGATGACCCAGCGCTATGGCGTGCCGTACCAGGTGGTGGCGCACGGCGCCGTCTTCCGCGTCCTGCTCGGGCCCGTGGCCAGCGACAAGCAGGCCCCCCTGCTCGAGCAGATCCGCCAGGGTGGGTTGGAGCAGGCCTTCATCGTGCCCTGATACCCGCCCCGACCTCGCGCCGGGATACGACGCGAGGTTGGGGACCATCCCATAAAATCCCGTCCAGGTCGCATCTCGGACTATGACCGACACGCACATCTGGTATAGTGGGGGCCGCTTTTTTTCAACTTGGGTACATCCCATCCAGGCACCAGGTATTTCAAGATGTCCAAATTTGCCCGCTCCGTTATTCTGGCCTCCCTGTTAAGCGCCACCGCTCAGGCCAACCAGCCTGTTCCGACCCCGGATTCGGCCCTGCCGAGTGCCCAGCCGGTCCCCACTTTGAACAGCGCCCCCATGGTGGTGCCTGCCGCGCCCGAGATCTCCGCCAAGGCCCACATCCTGATCGACTACTTCTCGGGCCAGGTGCTGGCCGAGCAGAACGCCGACGAGCGTCTGCCCCCCGCCAGCCTGACCAAGATGATGACCTCCTACATCGTCGGCGACGAGCTGCACAAAGGGAACATCAAGGGCACCGACATGGTGACCATCAGCCAGAACGCTTGGTCCAAGAACTACTCCGACTCCTCCAAGATGTTCATCGAGGTGGGCAAGCAGGTCTCCGTCGATGATCTCAACAAGGGCATCATCATCCAGTCCGGCAACGACGCCTGTGTCGCCATGGCCGAGCACCTGGCGGGCAGCACCGACTCCTTTGCCAGCCTGATGAACGCCTGGGCCACCAAGCTCGGCATGAAGGACTCCCAGTTCAAGAACCCCCACGGCCTGGATGAAGAGGGCCACTACAGTACCGCCCGCGACATGGCCCGCCTGGGTCAGGCCCTGATCCACGATCAGCCGGAGGAGTACAAGATCTACTCCCAGAAGTCCTTCGTGTTCAACGGCATCACCCAGCACAACCGCAACCGCCTGCTGTGGGACCAATCCCTGCAGGTTGACGGCATCAAGACAGGTCACGTCAGCCAGGTCGGCTACAACCTGGTCTCTTCCGCCACCAACAACGAAGGCATGCGCCTGATCGCCGTGGTCATGGGGGCAAACAGCGAGGCTTCCCGCGCCGCCGAGAGCAAGAAGCTGCTCACCTACGGCTTCCGCTTCTTCCAAAGCCTGACCCCCTACAAGGCGGGCACCGAACTGGTCACCCAGAAGCTCTGGATGGGCGACAAGCCGGAAGTGAAGCTGGGGGTCGACAAGGACGTCTCCGTGCTGGTCACCCGTGGCCAGGGCAACAACCTCAAGGCAGACTTCCAGCTGGAAAGCGAGCTGAAGGCGCCCCTGGCCAAGGGCCAGCGCGTCGGCACCGTGTACCTCAAGCAAGGGGACAAGGAGATCAAGCAGGTTCCCCTGGTTGCCCTGGAAGAGGTGCAGGAAGGTGGCCTGATGAGCCGCCTGTGGGATTACCTGGTGATGCTGGTCTCCAGCTGGTTCAAGTAACAGACCCTTCCTCAAGCAGCGGCGCCAACAGGCGCCGCTGCTGTCTTTTGCGGTCTGTCCAGTCAATAACCCTGTAATCTGCAGGTTCCGCCGACTGACGATTTGTGGTAAAAAGCAGCATTTCCACGTCTTGCCGCACCGCCGGGTCTTGATCCCGAGGCGGCTCATGCCCATATAGACTGGGAACTGCCCCCTGGGGGCAGATGAGGGGACCGTTTCGGCGGCCCTCAAAGACGTAAAGATGACGTCGCTTCCCGGCGACCCAGAAAGGTGAAGTAGATGAATACCAAGTTTGATGAACTGCTGGAGTTCCCCTGCAAGTTCCCGTTCAAGGTGCTTGGCGTGGCCGATCCCGCCCTGCCCGACATGGTGGTGGAAGTGCTGCAGCAACATGCTCCCGGCACCTACAGCCCGACCGTTCAACCGAGCTCCAAGGGCAACTATCACTCGGTACGGGTGACGGTCACCGCCCAGAGCAAGGAACACATCGAGGCCATGTATACCGCCCTTGGCAAGATCGAGCTGGTTCGTTACGTCCTGTAAGTTGCCTCTCTCGCCCCGCCACCGGGGCGACTGATTATTTGCCGCCCGGTCGCAGCGGCGACCGTACCGACACCGCGCCGCCAGTGAGGAAAGATGTCACTCGAAACGCCCGCCGAGCCACAACCGTCAGCCGGCCAACTGCTCGTCAGACAGCTGGGCCGTCGCCCCTACCAGCCGGTGTGGGACGCCATGAAGGCGTTCACCGACAATCGCACCCCCGACACCCCGGACGAGTTCTGGGTGGTGGAGCATGACCCCGTCTACACCCAGGGTCAGGCCGGCAAGGCCGAACACCTGCTCGCCCCCGGCAACATCCCGGTGGTGCAGAGTGATCGCGGTGGCCAGGTGACCTATCACGGCCCGGGCCAGCTGGTGCTCTACGTGCTGGTGGATGTGCGCCGCAGCAAGCTCTCTGTACGGGAGCTGGTGACCTGCCTCGAAACCGCCATCATCAACACGCTCGCCAAAAGCAATATCGAGGCCTACGCCAAGGCCGATGCCCCGGGCGTCTACGTGAAGAGCGATCTGGGCATGGAGGCCAAGCTGGCGTCCCTGGGCTTGCGCATTCGCAAGGGGTGCTCGTTCCACGGGTTGGCTCTCAACGTCAACATGGACATGACCCCCTTCCTGCGCATCAATCCGTGCGGCTATGCGGGTATGGCCATGACCCAGACCAGCGCCCTGGGCGGCCCGCAGAGCGTCGCCGAGGCACAGTCCCTGCTGGTGACGGAGCTGGCCCGCCTGATTGGCTACCAAGAGATCACGAATACCGAAGAGGCGGCATGAGCAAGCCCATGCTGCCTGGCCATGAGGGCACAGAGATGACCCTGGTGGCTATCAACCAGACAATAACAAACACCGAGAGTGAATCATGAGCAAACCCGTTCGTATGGAGCCGGGCGTCAAGCTGCGCGATGGCGACAAGATGGCCCTGATCCCGGTGAAATTCATGCCGGATCCCAACGAGGAAGTGCTGCGCAAGCCGGAGTGGATGCGGATCAAGCTGCCGCCGTCGAGCCAGAAGATCGAGCACATCAAGAGCACCCTGCGCAAGAACAAGCTGCACTCTGTGTGTGAAGAGGCTTCCTGCCCCAACCTGGCGGAGTGCTTCAACCACGGCACCGCGACCTTCATGATCATGGGCGCCATCTGTACCCGCCGATGCCCCTTCTGCGACGTGGCCCACGGCCGTCCGTTGCCGCTGGATCCGGAGGAACCGAAGAAGCTGGCACTCACCATCAAGGAGATGAACCTCAAGTACGTGGTGATCACCTCGGTGGACCGCGACGATCTGCGGGACGGCGGTGCCCAGCACTTCGCCGACTGCATCCGCGAGATCCGCGAGCACAGCCCCCAGACCCGCATCGAGATCCTGACCCCGGACTTCCGTGGCCGGATGGAGCAGGCGCTGGAGGTGTTCCGCGAGACCCCGCCTGACGTCTTCAACCACAACCTGGAAACCGCCCCGCGCATGTACCGGGTCGCCCGTCCGGGCGCCGACTACAAGTGGTCTCTGGAGCTGCTGCGCCGCATCAAGGAAATGCACCCCCACGTGCCGACCAAGTCCGGTCTGATGATGGGCCTTGGCGAGACCAACGAGGAGATCGTCGAGGTGCTCAAGGATCTGCGCGAGCACGGCGTCAACATGCTGACCCTGGGCCAGTATCTGCAACCGAGCCGCCACCACCTGCCGGTGAAGCGCTATGTGCCGCCCGCAGAGTTCGACGAACTCAAGGATGTCGCCATGGAGCTCGGCTTCAGCCACGCCGCCTGCGGTCCCTTCGTGCGTTCCTCCTACCACGCAGACCTGCAAGCCAAGGGGGAAGAGGTCAAATAAGCCTCTTTTCCTGCTGGCAGAAAAAAGAGCGCCCCTGGGCGTAATGCCGATCAGTTAAGGATCCATTGACCGATCCTCAGGCTGTGTAAGAATCCGAAACTCCTTGTTGGGT
>NZ_JAPDBZ010000094.1:0-15691 GCF_027705505.1 Aeromonas sp. QDB56 | reverse complement strand
AATTTTAGTCATTTAATATCAATGGGTTACCAGTAAATGCTCTCGTGCCATATGACTTATTCGCACCTTCCCTAGCAAAACACAATTTTCATCCCGTTGATTAATAATTAATCCTTTGAAATGACATGTAAATCAGTACGAAAGTGGCATACTACGTAACATCATTGTTAAGTCACATGATTAATTTGGTTAGGGAAAAACCTATATGTTTGCTGATATTGCCGTCCAGCACTGGGCTTTTGCTGTCTATGTCATTGGCGCCATCTGTATCTGCTTGACCATGATAGGCCTGGCGGCCTTGCTGGGGGGACGCGCCTATGGCCGTGCCAAGAACAAACCCTTCGAATCCGGGGTGGATTCCGTCGGCAACGCCCGCCTGCGCTTCTCCGCCAAGTTCTACCTGGTCGCCATGTTCTTCGTCATCTTCGATGTCGAAGCCCTCTATCTCTTTGCCTGGTCCGTCTCAGTTCGGGAGAGCGGCTGGGTCGGCTTCATCGAAGCCACCATCTTCATCACCCTGCTGCTGGTAGGCCTCCTCTACCTGTGGCGCATTGGTGCCCTCGACTGGGCCCCGAAAAAGCGTGTCCTGACTGACAAGAAACCAGACTGAACTACCGATTATCTCTTTGAGGTTGCACCATGAAGTACACCCTGACCCGGATTGACCCGGATGCGCCCGTTGAGCGCTACCCCCAGGAACAGCGCCAGACCGTCGATGATCCACTGGCGCAGCAAGCGACCCGCGGCATCATGATCGGGCGCCTCGAAGAGGTGCTGCAAGACACCGTCAACTGGGGCCGCAAGAACTCCCTCTGGCCCTACAACTTCGGCATCTCCTGCTGCTACGTGGAGATGTGTACCGCCTTCACCTCTCCCCACGACGTGGCTCGCTTCGGTGCTGAGGTCATACGAGCCTCCCCCCGTCAGGCTGACTTCATGGTGATTGCCGGCACCCCCTTCATCAAGATGGCCCCTGTCATCCAGCGGCTCTATGAGCAGTTGCTCGAGCCCAAGTGGGTTATCTCCATGGGGGCCTGCGCCAACTCCGGCGGCATGTATGACATCTACTCCGTGGTACAGGGGGTGGACAAGTTCCTGCCGGTCGATGTCTACATTCCGGGCTGCCCGCCCCGCCCCGAGGCCTTCCTGCAAGCCCTGATGCTGCTGCAGGAGTCCATCGGCAAGGAACGCCGCCCCCTCTCCTGGGTGGTGGGAGATCAGGGGATCTACCGTCCCCAGATGCAATCCGAGAAGGAACGCAAGCGCGGCGAGCGGATCAACGTGACCAACCTGCGCACGCCGGATGAGATCTGATCATGAAACTGACTCGAGAATTCCCAAGCAATTACACCATGGCACAGTGGCAAACCGCCGATCACGCCGATGCCCAGGTGGTCGGCGAGCTGTTCGCCCACTTCGGTGCCGAGCGCTTCACCGTGCAGAGCACCCGTACCGGCGTGCCGGTCATCTGGCTCTCCCGGGATCTGCTGCTGGACGTGATGGGCTTCTTGCAAAAGCTGCCCTCCCCCTTCGTTATGCTGTTCGATCTCAGCGCCACCGACGAACGGATGCGCAGCCATCGCCACGGCCTGCCGGAGAGCGACTTTACCGTCTTCTATCACCTCATCTCCATCGACCGTAACGCCGACGTGATGCTGAAGGTGGCGCTCAAGGAGAGCGATCTCCATCTGCCCACCGTCAGCCGCCACTTCCCCAACGCCAACTGGTACGAGCGGGAAGTGTGGGATCTGATGGGGATCACCTTCGATGGCCACCCCCATCTGACCCGCATCATGATGCCCAAGAGCTGGCAAGGGCACCCCCTGCGCAAGGACTACCCGGCGCGCGCCACCGAGTTTGATCCCTTCATGCTCGATGCGGTCAAGCAGGATCAGGAGCAGGACAACCTGCTGTTCAAGCCGGAAGAGTGGGGCATGGCCCGCGGCAACGAGAACGAGGACTACATGTTCCTGAACCTCGGGCCGAACCACCCCTCCGCCCACGGCGCCTTCCGCCTGGTGCTGCAACTAGACGGGGAAGAGATCCGCGACTGCGTGCCCGACATCGGCTATCACCACCGCGGCGCCGAGAAGATGGGCGAGCGCCAGTCCTGGCACAGCTACATCCCCTACACCGACCGGGTCGAATACCTGGGCGGCGTGATGAACAACCTGCCCTATGTGCTGGCGGTCGAGAAGCTGGCCGGCATCAAGGTGCCGGCGCGGGTCGACATGATCCGGGTGATGATGGCGGAGCTGTTCCGCATCCAGAGCCACCTGCTGTTCCTTGGCACCTACATTCAGGACGTGGGGGCCATGACCCCGGTCTTCTTCACCTTCACGGACCGCCAGAAGATCTACACCATCATCGAGGCCATCACCGGAGCCCGTATGCACCCGGCCTGGTTCCGTATCGGCGGCGTGGCCCACGATCTGCCTGCCGGCTGGACCCGCCTCATCCAGGACAACCTGTTGAGCTGGCTGCCAAAGCGGTTGATGGAGTATGAAAAGGCGGCCATGCGCAACAGCATACTGCGGGGCCGCACAATCGGCGTCGCCGCCTACAACACGGCCCAGGCCCTGGCCTGGGGCACCACGGGGGGCGGTCTGCGTGCCACGGGGCTCAACTTTGACGTGCGCAAATGGCGCCCCTATTCCGGTTACGATCAGTTCGAGTTCGAGGTGCCGGTGGGCAGCAACGGGGACGCCTACGACCGCGCCACCGTACGCATCGAGGAGATCCGCCAGAGCCTGTCGATTATCGAGCAGTGCATGAAAAATATGCCTGAGGGCCCCTTCAAGGCGGATCACCCGCTCACCACGCCACCGCCCAAAGAGCGCACCCTGCAGGACATCGAAACCCTGATCACCCACTTCCTGCAAGTCTCCTGGGGGCCTGTCATGCCGGCCGCCGAGTCCTTCCAGATGATAGAGGCGACCAAGGGGGTCAACAGCTATTACCTGACCAGCGACGGATCCACCATGAGCTACCGGACGCGGATCCGCACCCCGAGTTTCGCCCACCTGCAGCAGATCCCCTCGGTGATCCGCGGCCAGATGGTGTCGGATCTTATCGTCTACCTGGGCAGTATCGATTTCGTTATGTCAGATGTGGATCGTTGAGTCCTCTCGCCCCGGCAGCCGGGGCGAAGGGCAAGACGCGCAGTAAAGGGACAAGCCACAAAAGGTCAAGTCATGAGCCAATGTCAGTGTCACAATAACCAGACCCCACAAGGGCAAGGGGCATGCAGCAGCCAGCAGGGAGATTTCGTCCTGAGCCAGGCTGAGCGCGATGCCATCGAACACGAGAAACACCACTACGAAGATCCCCGTGCAGCCAGCATCGAAGCGCTCAAGATAGTGCAACAGGCCCGTGGCTGGGTACCTGACAGTGCCATCCACGCCATCGCCGCCGAGCTCGGCATCCCCGCCAGCGACGTGGAGGGGGTCGCCACCTTCTACAGCCAGATCTTCCGCCAGCCGGTCGGTCGCCACATCATCCGCGTCTGCGACAGCATGGTCTGCTACATCAACGGCCACGAACAACTGCTGGCCGGGCTGAAAGAGGTGATGGACCTGGCCCCCGGCCAGACCTCCGCCGACGGCCGCTTCACCCTGCTGCCGGTCTGCTGCCTCGGCAACTGTGACAAGGGGCCGGCCATCATGATCGATGACGATACCTATGGCGGACTCGATGCCGTCAGCCTGCTGAAAACCCTGGAGGCTTACCCATGAGCATTCAGCCAGGCAAGACGCTTGCCTCCCTCGGCACCGCCAATCGCATCCCCCGCACCGCCGAGACTCACCCTCTCACCTGGCGCCTGCGGGACGATGGCCAGCCGGTGTGGCTCGAGGAGTATCAGGCAAAACAGGGCTATGAGGCCGCCCGCAAGGCCCTTGGCCAGATGAGCCCGGATGACATCGTCAGCACCGTCAAGGATGCCGGCCTCAAGGGACGCGGCGGCGCCGGTTTCTCCACCGGCGTGAAGTGGGGCCTGATGCCCAAAGACGAGAGCATGAACATCCGTTACCTGCTCTGCAACGCCGACGAGATGGAACCCAATACCTACAAAGACCGCATGCTGATGGAGCAGCTGCCCCACCTGCTGATCGAGGGGATGATCATCAGTGCACGTGCTCTCAAGGCCTATCGTGGCTACATCTTCCTGCGCGGCGAGTACGTGGATGCCGCCATCCACCTGCGCCGCGCCGTGGAAGAGGCCAAGGCCGCGGGGCTCCTTGGCAAGAACATCCTGGGCTCGGGCTTTGACTTCGAGCTGTTCGTCCACACCGGCGCAGGTCGCTACATCTGCGGCGAAGAGACGGCCCTCATCAACTCCCTGGAAGGACGGCGCGCCAACCCGCGGGCCAAACCCCCCTTCCCCGCCGTCTCCGGCGTCTGGGGCAAGCCCACCTGCGTCAACAACGTCGAAACCCTGTGCAACGTCCCCTCCATCATCGGCAACGGTGTGGCCTGGTATCAGGGGCTGGCACTGCCGGGTTCGGAAGATCACGGCACCAAGCTGATGGGCTTCTCCGGCAAGGTCAACAATCCCGGCCTGTGGGAGCTGCCCTTTGGCATCACCGCCCGCGAGCTGTTCGAGGAGTACGCAGGCGGCATGAAGCCCGGCTATCGCCTGAAAACCTGGCAACCGGGCGGCGCCGGCACCGGCTTCCTGCTGCCCGAGCACCTGGATGCCCAGATGTACGCTGGCGGCATCGGCAAGGTGGGCACCCGCATGGGTACGGGCCTTGCCATGGCGGTGGATGACAGCATCAACATGGTCTCCCTGCTGCGCAACATGGAGGAGTTCTTTGCCCGCGAATCCTGCGGCTGGTGCACCCCCTGCCGCGACGGCCTGCCCTGGAGCGTCAAGATCCTGCGGGCGCTGGAGCGGGGCGAGGGCCAACCCGAGGATCTCGCGACCCTGGAACAGCTCGTCAGTTTCCTGGGCCCGGGCAAGACCTTCTGTGCCCATGCCCCCGGCGCCGTCGAGCCCCTTGGCAGTGCGATGAAGTATTTCCGGTCCGAGTTCGAGGCCGGGGTCAAGGCCCCCCATGACAATCACAAGCTGTTCAAGGGTATCCAGCCCAACCTGCTGGGCGAGCGCTGGTAAGCGCCAGGACGCATCGGGCAATAGCCGATTTCATAAAACAGGTTTCAGGGAAGTTGTATGGCAACCATTCATGTAGACGGTAAAGAGTACGAGGTAGACGGGGCAGACAACCTGCTGCAAGCCTGTCTGTCGCTGGGTCTGGACGTCCCCTATTTTTGCTGGCACCCGGCGCTCGGTAGCGTCGGTGCCTGCCGCCAGTGCGCGGTCAAACAGTATCAGAATGCCGACGACAAGCGCGGCCGCCTGGTCATGTCCTGCATGACCCCTTCCACCGATGGCACCTATATCTCCATCGAGGATGAAGAGGCGAAGGAGTTTCGCAAGACAGTGGTGGAGTGGCAGATGACCAACCACCCCCACGACTGCCCGGTGTGCGAAGAGGGTGGCGCCTGCCACCTGCAGGACATGACGGTGATGACGGGCCACAACAGCCGCCGCTACCGTTTCACCAAGCGCACCCACCAGAATCAGGATCTGGGCCCCTTCATCAACCACGAGATGAACCGCTGCATCGCCTGCTACCGCTGCGTGCGCTATTACAAGGATTACGCAGGTGGCGAGGATCTCGGGGTCTATGGCGCCCATGACAACGTCTACTTCGGTCGGGTCGAGGATGGCACTCTGGAGAGCGAATTCTCCGGCAACCTGGTGGAGGTCTGTCCCACCGGCGTCTTCACCGACAAGACCCACTCCGAGCGTTACAACCGCAAGTGGGACATGCAGTTCGCCCCCAGCATCTGCCAGGGGTGCTCGGTCGGCTGCAACATCAGCCCGGGTGAGCGCTACGGCGAGCTGCGCCGCATCGAGAACCGTTTCCACGGTGCCCTGAACCACTATTTCCTCTGCGATCGCGGCCGCTTCGGCTACGGTCACGTCAATCTGACCGACCGCCCGCGCCAGCCCCTGCTGCAGGATGGCAGTGACAAGCTGGCCATCACGGTGGATGGCGCCCTGAACCGGGCCGCGGATGCGCTGCGCACTGCCAGCGGCGTCATCGGCATTGGCTCACCCCGCGCCTCCTTGGAGAGCAACTTCGCACTGCGCGAACTGGTGGGGGCCGCCAACTTCTACTCCGGGGTCGAGCAGAGCGAATGGAAATGCCTGCAGAAGATGCTGGACATTCTGGAGCACGGCGGCGTGCGCACTCCCAGCCTGCGCGACATGGAAGAAGCCGACGCCGTGCTGGTGCTCGGGGAAGATGTCACCCAGACCGCCGCCCGCATCGCCCTGGCCCTGCGCCAGGCAGTGAAAGGCAAGGGGCGCGAAATTGCCCGCAAGCTGAAGGTGGATCTCTGGCAGGTCGCTGCCGTACAGACCCTGGCCCAGAACCAGCGCTACCCCTTGCTCATCACCAGTCTGGATGCCACCCGCCTGGATGACGTGGCGAGCAGCACCCTGCACGCCCCCCACGCGGATCAGGCGCTCCTCGGGTTTGCCATCGCCCACCTGCTGGTCGCCAGTGCACCGGCGCCAACGGATCTCTCCCCCGAACAGCAGGCCCTCGCCGCCCAATGGGCCGACCTGCTTGGCAACGCCAAAAAGCCCCTCATCATCGCAGGCAATGGTGCCCGCAACGAGGCGCTGATCGATGCGGCCAGCAACATCGCCCGCGCCCTCAAGGGCCGTGGCCAGGCCGCGGAGCTTGCCCTCGTGGCTCAGGAAGCCAACAGCGTGGGGCTGGCCATACTGGCCCGGCATGCCGCCCCGCTGGAGGCAGCCCTCGAACGCATGGAAGGGGAAGAGAGGCTTGCCCTGGTCGTTCTTGAGAACGACCTCTACCGCCGAGCCCCCCGCAGCCGGGTGGACGCCGCCCTGGATCGCTTGCAACACCTGCTGGTCATCGACCATCAGGAGACGGCCACCGCGAAGAAGGCGGATTTGGTGCTGCCTGCCGCCAGTTTTGCAGAAGGCGATGGCACCCTGGTCAACATGGAAGGCCGCGCCCAGCGCTTCTTCCAGGTCTATGCTCCCGCCTTCTACAACGCCGATATCCAGGTGCGCGAGAGCTGGCGCTGGCTGGATGCCCTGCAAGGGAGCCAGCAACCGCGTTCGGTTCGCTGGAACACCTTCGACGATGTCAGTCGCGATTGCGCCGCCAGCGCCCCGCTGCTCACCACCATGGGTGAAGCTGCACCCAACGCCGGCCTGCGCATTCGCGGCATGAAGCTCGCCCGGGAGCCGCACCGCTACAGTGGTCGCACCTCCATGCTGGCGAACCAGAACGTGAGCGAGCCCAGAGTCGCCCAGGATCCCGATTCACCGTTCGCCTTCTCCATGGAAGGCTACGCCGGTGCCCGCCAGCCCCTCTCCCAGGTACCGTTTGCCTGGGCGCCGGGCTGGAACTCCCCCTCCGCCTGGAACAAGTTCCAGGACGAGGTGGGCGGCAACCTGCGTGCCGGGGATCCCGGTCGCCGCCTGCTGGAGCCGGGCGAAGGCAACCTGGGCTGGTTTGGCACCATCCCGGCCCCCTTCCAGCCCGCCGCATCCCTGCAGGTGGTGAGCTATGACCAGCTGTTCGGTGGCGAGGAGCTCTCCGCCAGAAGCCCGGTCATCCAGGCTCGCATGGGGGAACCCACCCTGGTACTGAACCCGGCGGATGCCGCGCGCCTGGCACTATCCCCTGACGCACTGGTGGCCTTCTCCTGGGGTGGCAACCACTGGCGCCTGCGTCTTCGCCTGAGCGATGCGCTGGCTCCGGGCCTGGCAGGGTTGCCACTCGGGGTGAACGGCCTGCCGACCGCCCTGCACCATGCCCTGATCGATAACCTGCAGGAGGTCATCGCATGAGCGACTCTCTGATGGATCTGCTGATCGAGGTCGGCAAGGCCCTGGTCGTACTCGTGGGGATCGTGGGGGCTGGCGCCTTCATGAGCTTCATTGAGCGCCGCCTGCTGGCACTGTGGCAGGACCGTTACGGCCCCAACCGGGTTGGCCCCTTCGGCCTGCTGCAACTGGCAGCCGACATGGTCAAGATGTTCTTCAAGGAGGACTGGATCCCGCCCTTTGCGGATCGCCGGATCTTCGTGCTGGCCCCCATCATCGCCTTCACCGCCTTCATCCTGGCGTTTGCGGTGGTACCCATCACCCCCACCTGGGGCGTGGCGGATCTCAACGTGGGGCTGCTCTATATCCTGGCGATCGCCGGGCTGGCGGTCTATGCCGTGCTCTTCGCAGGCTGGTCGAGCAACAACAAGTACTCCCTGCTCGGCAGCCTGCGCGCCTCGGCCCAGACCCTCTCCTACGAGGTGTTCCTTGGCCTCTCGCTCATGGGCATCGTCATCCAGACCGGCAGCTTCAACCTGCGTGACATCGTCGAGGCCCAGGCCGGCATGTGGAACGTGATCCCCCAGATCCTGGGCTTCGTCACCTTCCTGTTTGCCGGGGTCGCCGTCACCCACCGCCACCCGTTTGACCAGCCGGAGGCCGAGCAGGAGCTCGCCGACGGCTATCACATCGAGTACGCGGGCATGAAGTGGGGTCTCTTCTTCGTGGGGGAGTACATCGGCATCGTGCTGATCTCTTCACTCATCGTGACCCTCTTCTTCGGTGGCTGGCACGGCCCCTGGCTGCCGCCCTTCATCTGGTTCGCCCTGAAGACAGCCTGTTTCATGGTGTTCTTCATCCTGCTGCGGGCCTCCCTGCCCCGCCCGCGCTTCGACCAGGTGATGTCCTTTGGCTGGAAAGTGTGCCTGCCCCTGACCCTGCTCAACATGCTGGTCACCGCTGCCGTGGTGCTGATGAATGCGTGAGCAAAACGAGATGGACATGACGATGATTCGGCCGTCTGCGGCAAGGAAACGCCCAGGCGCCAGTGCTGATAAATGTGCAGTGAGGCACCTATGAAAATTACGAGCATTATCAAGGGTGTTGGCACCCAGTTGCGCAGTCTTGGGATGGTCTTCTCCCATGCCTGGCGCCCCCGTGAAACCCTGAGCTACCCGGAGCAGCCGGTCTACGCCGCCCCCCGCTTTCGCGGTCGCATCGTACTGACCCGGGATCCCGATGGCGACGAACGCTGCGTGGCGTGCAACCTGTGTGCTGTTGCCTGCCCGGTCGGTTGCATCTCTTTGCAGAAGTCGGAGCGGGAAGATGGCCGCTGGTACCCGGAGTTCTTTCGCATCAACTTCTCCCGTTGCATCTTCTGCGGCCTGTGCGAGGAGGCCTGCCCCACCACCGCCATCCAGTTGACGCCGGATTTCGAGATGGGGGAGTATCGTCGCCAGGATCTGGTGTACGAGAAGGAAGATCTGCTGATAAGCGGCCCCGGCAAATATCCGGACTACAACTTCTACCGCATGAGCGGGATGGCCATCGACGGCAAACCCAAAGGGGATGCCGAGAACGAAGCCAAGCCCATCGATGTCAAGAGCCTGCTGCCCTAGGAGTCAATCATGGAACTGGCATTCTATGCCGCGGCCCTGGTCGCCGTTTACAGCACGCTGCGGGTGATCAGCACCAGCAACCCCATGCATGCGCTGCTCAATCTCATCATCTCCCTCATCGCCGTGGCCATGATCTTCTTCTGCCTGGGCGCCGCCTTTGCGGGGGCCCTGCAGGTGATCGTCTACGCCGGCGCCATCATGGTGCTGTTCGTGTTCGTGGTGATGATGCTGAACCTGGGGAGCGCCCAGGATCAGGAGAAGAAGTGGCTCACCCCCATGACCTGGGGTGGCCCGGCCCTGCTCTCCCTCATTTTGCTGGGCTTTCTGGCCCACGGCATTCTCGGCGTGACCGGCGGTGAACTGGGTCTGACCGAGGTCAGCGCCAAGGAAGTCGGTATCACCCTGTTCGGCCCCTATGTGCTGGCGGTGGAGCTCGCCTCCATCCTGCTGCTGGCGGGTCTGGTCACCGCCTATCACCTGGGCCGCGAGGACAAGAGCGGGGAAGTGCTCTCCGTGCCTCGCACCACACAGGAAGGAGGTCAGCAATGAGCGACATCCCCGTGGTGATGCATGGCTCGCTGCCGGCAGCCCGCCCCCTTTCCATCCAGCAAGCACAAGGAGCATGGCGATGAGTGGAATTCCCATGGAGCACGGCCTCCTGCTGGCGGCCATTTTGTTTGCCATCGGCCTGTGCGGCCTGCTGATACGCCGCAACCTGTTGTTTATCCTCATGAGTATCGAAATCATGATGAACGCGTCTGCCCTGGCGTTCGTGGTGGCGGGTAGCCGCTGGGCCCAGGCCGACGGCCAGATCATGTACATACTGGTGATTTCTCTGGCGGCAGCGGAGGCCAGTATCGGCCTCGCCCTGTTACTGCTGCTCTATCGTCGTTACCACACCCTGAACGTGGACACTGTGAGCGAGATGCGCGGATGAGCCTCCTATATCTGACTTTCCTGTTCCCGCTGCTGGGATGGCTGCTGCTGGCCTTCTCCCTCGGCCGCCTCAGCGAGCGCACCTCGGCGCTCATCGGTGTCGGCAGCATCGGTCTCTCGGCCCTCACTACCCTGTGGGTCGGCATCGATTTTCTCAATACCATGCCGGAAGGCGGCGTCTATACCCAGACCCTGTGGCAGTGGATGACGGTGGGCGAGTTCCAGCCCGCCTTCCGTCTCTCCCTGGATGGGCTGTCGCTGACCATGCTGGGGGTCGTGACCGGGGTGGGCTTCTTCATCCACCTGTTCGCCTCCTGGTACATGCGCGGGGAAGAGGGGTATTCACGCTTCTTCACCTACACCAACCTCTTCATCGCCAGCATGCTGTTCCTGGTGCTGGCCGATGACCTGCTGTTCGTCTATCTGGGCTGGGAAGGAGTGGGGCTGTGCAGCTACCTGCTGATCGGCTTCTACTACAAGGATCGCAACAACGGCGCCGCCGCCCTCAAGGCGTTCGTGGTGACCCGGGTCGGCGACGTCTTCCTCGCCATCGGGCTCTTCGTGCTCTATCGCGAGCTCGGCACCCTCAACATTCACGAGCTGCTGGTGCGCGCCCCCGCGATGTTCGCAGAAGGCTCCCCTGCCCTGTCGTTCGCCTGCCTGATGCTGCTCGGCGGCGCGGTCGGCAAATCCGCCCAGCTGCCGCTGCAGACCTGGCTGGCGGACGCCATGGCTGGCCCGACCCCGGTCTCGGCGTTGATCCACGCGGCCACCATGGTGACCGCCGGTGTCTACCTCATCGCCCGCACCCACGGCCTCTTCCTGCTGGCTCCCGAGATCCTCCATCTGGTGGCCCTGGTCGGTGCCATCACCCTGGTGCTCGCCGGTTTTGCCGCCCTGGTGCAGACCGACATCAAGCGGATCCTGGCTTACTCCACCATGAGCCAGATAGGCTACATGTTCCTGGCCCTGGGGATCGGTGCCTGGGAAGGGGCCATCTTCCACCTGATGACCCACGCCTTCTTCAAGGCGCTCTTGTTCCTCTCCGCCGGGGCCGTCATCGTTGCGACCCACCACGAGCAGAACATCTTCAAGATGGGAGGCCTGCGCAAATCGCTGCCGCTGGTCTACGCCTGCTTCCTGGTGGGGGGCTCGGCCCTGGCCGCGCTGCCACTGGTGACCGCCGGTTTCTACAGTAAAGACGCCATCCTCTGGCAGGTGCAGGCCAGTGGCCAGAGCGCCCTGCTGTGGGCCGGTCTGGGTGGTGCCTTCCTCACCTCCCTCTACACCTTCCGCCTCATCTTCATCGCCTTCCACGGCAAGGAGCAGACCCAGGCTCACGCCGGACAGGGCCTTGCCCACCATTTGCCACTGCTGGTGCTGCTGGTGCTCTCCACCGGAGTCGGCGCCCTCATCGTGCCACCGCTGGCAGGAGTGCTGCCGGCCGGCCCGGGAGATCACATCGAAGAGGGACGCCATGGCCTCGAGATCCTCTCCGGCGTCATCGCCGTGGCAGGCATTGCGCTGGCCGCCTTCCTCTTCCTCGGCGAACGTCGCCTGGCGAAGGGGATCGCCGAGAGTGCACCGGGGCGGGCTCTGTCCACCCTCTGGTTCAATGCCTGGGGCTTTGACTGGCTTTATGACCTGATTTGGGTCAAGCCCTACCTGCTGGCGACTCGCCTGCTCGGCAAGGATCCGCTGGACAGGATGATGAACCTGCCCGCCGTGCTGGCCCAGGGGGGGCATCAGCTGCTGGCCTGGACCGTCTCCGGCAAGTTGCGCTGGTACGCAGCCTCCATGGGGATGGGCGCCGCCCTGATCCTGGCCCTGCTGCTGCTCGGCTGATCCATGAGCCCAATATTGTGTGGCAGGCTCAGCGCCTGCCCGACTAGAACCTAGATGAGAGCTGATATCGTGACCTTACTCTGGATCTTGCTAATTCCCTTCATCGGCGGCTTGCTCTGCTGGCAGATGGAGCGGCTCGGCGGACAGTTTGTCCGCTGGGTGGCCCTCGCCTCCATGAGCGCCTGTCTGGTGCTCTCCTGCGCCATCTGGCTCGGTGGTGACTTCACCCTCGCCAACCCCGGCCTCCCCGTCTGGGCAGCCGAGTGGCAACAACCCTGGATCCCCCGCTTCGGCATCTCCCTGCACCTCGCCGTGGACGGGCTGTCGCTCCTGATGGTGATCCTCACCAGCTTCATCGGCGTGCTGGCCATCCTCTGTTCCTGGAAGGAGATCGTCCAGCGCATCGGCTTCTTCCACCTCAACCTGCTGTGGATCCTGGGGGGCGTGCTCGGCGTCTTCATGGCGGTGGATCTGTTCCTCTTCTTCTTCTTCTGGGAGATGATGCTGGTGCCGATGTACTTCCTGATCGCGCTCTGGGGCCACTCGGTCACCGATGGCAAGTCGCGCATCAACGCCGCCACCAAGTTCTTCATCTACACCCAGGCGAGCGGCCTCATCATGCTGGTGGCCATCCTGGGCCTGGTACTGACCCACCACGCCGCCACCGGTGTCTTCACCTTCAACTATCAGGAGCTGCTCAACACCCCCATGAGCAGCACGGTACAGTGGCTGCTGATGCTGGGCTTCTTCATCGCCTTCGCGGTCAAGATGCCCCTGGTGCCGCTCCATGGCTGGCTCCCTGATGCCCACAGCCAGGCGCCCACCGCAGGCTCCGTGGACTTGGCGGGCATCTTGCTGAAAACCGCGGCCTACGGCCTGCTGCGCTTCACTCTGCCGCTTTTCCCCGAGGCGTCCGCCGAGTTTGCCCCCTACGCCATGGTGCTCGGCCTCATCGGCATCGTCTATGGCGCCCTGCTGGCCTTTGCCCAGACCGATATCAAGCGGCTGGTTGCCTACACCAGCATCTCCCACATGGGCTTCGTGATGATCGCCATTTACTCCGGCAGCGAGCTCGCCCTGCAAGGGGCAGTGGTACAGATGATTGCCCACGGGCTCTCGGCCGCCGGCCTCTTCATCCTGTGCGGCCAGCTCTACGAGCGCCTGCACACCCGGGATCTGCGCCAGATGGGCGGTCTCTGGGGACGGTTGCGCTACCTGCCCGGCGTGATGCTGTTCTTCTCCGTTGCATCCCTCGGGATGCCGGGGACCGGCAACTTCGTCGGCGAGTTCCTGATCCTCATCGGCAGCTTCCAGGTGGCCCCCGTCATCACCGTCATCGCCACCTTCGGGCTGGTGCTGGCCTCGGTCTACTCCCTCATCATGCTGCAGCGGGCCTGCTTCGGGACGCCCCGGGAGGAGAGCATGCTAAAGGGGCTGGATACCCGGGAACTGACCATGATGCTGACCATCGCCGGCCTCTTGGTGCTGCTCGGTCTCTATCCCCAGCCGGTGCTCGACACCGCCAGCAGCAGCCTCCTGAGCGTGCTGCACTGGTACGCGCTGCCGGGCACGGGGGCGCTGCAATGATGCTTTCTCTTTCGCCTTCCTTGTCCATGTCGGGAGCACTGTCATGACGTTTACTGTTTCTCAACTGCTGGCCCTGCTGCCCCTGTTGCTGACCACGGGTGCCATGGTGGCCCTGATGCTGGCCATCGCCTGGAAGCGCTGTGACGACACAGCCTTCGTGGTCACCATCATCGGCCTCAACCTCGCGCTCTTCTCCCTGCCCATCGTGATGGCCCAGGGGGATCAAGGGGTCACTCCCCTGCTGCAAGTAGACGCTTACGCGGTCTTCTACATGGGGCTGGTGCTCATCGGGGCCCTGGCCACCTGCACCTTCGGTCGCACCTGGCTCAAGGGCTATCCGGACAACCGGGAAGAGTTCTACCTGCTGCTGCTCATCGCCACCGCAGGTGGTCTGGTGCTGGCGGCCTCCCGTCACCTCGCCTCGCTCTTCATCGGGATCGAGATGCTGACCCTGCCCATGTTCGGTCTGGTGGGGTATGCCTATCGCGAGCGGCACTCGCTGGAAGCCAGCATCAAGTACATGGTGCTCTCCGCCAGTGCCACCGCTTTCCTGCTGTTCGGCATGGCGCTGCTCTACGCCCAGGCCGGGAGCCTGAGCTTCAACGATCTCGGTGTGACCCTGGCCCAGAGCCCGGCTCACCATCCGCTGCTGATGGGGGGCTTTGGCCTGATGCTGGTCGGCTTTGCGTTCAAGCTGTCCCTCGCCCCCTTCCACCTCTGGACCCCGGACGTCTATGAAGGGGCGCCGGCACCGGTGGCCACCTTCCTCGCCACCGTGAGCAAGATAGCGGTGTTCTGCGTGCTGCTGCGCTTCTACCTGGCAGTACCCGCCACCTCGGATCCCATGATCCACTGGCTGCTGGCGGCCATGGCAGTCATCTCCATCGTGGTCGGCAACCTCCTGGCGCTGATCCAGACCAACATCAAGCGGATGATGGGTTACTCCTCCATCTCCCACTTCGGCTATCTGCTGGCGGTGGTGGTGGCAAGCCGCCTCGGCGAGATGCCGGTGGAAGCGGCGGGTGTCTACCTGCTGATGTACCTGTTCACCAGCCTGGGGGCCTTCGGCGTCATCAGCATGATGTCCAGCCCCTATCGCGGCAAGGATGCGGACTCCCTGCACAGTTATCGCGGTCTGTTCTGGAAGCGCCCCTATCTGACGGCGGTGATGACGGTGATGATGCTCTCCCTCGCGGGTATCCCCATGACGCTGGGGTTCATCGGCAAGTTCTACCTCATCGGCGTCACCGTCGATGCCAAGCTGTGGTGGCTCAGTGGCGCCATCGTGCTCGGCAGTGCCCTGGGGCTCTACTACTACCTGCGGGTCATGGTCACCCTCTACCTGCGTGAACCCGGCATGCAACTGCGCGATGCCAGGGCCGACTGGGCCTTCTCCTCCGGGGGCCTGGTGGTGCTGCTCTCCGCCATTCTGGTAGTATTGCTCGGCATCTACCCCCAGCCCGTCATCAGCCTGGTGCAGGGCTTCCAACACGTGGTGCTGCGCTAGCCTCAGGTTCAGTTCACACAGCAAAACCGGCCTCCGTGGCCGGTTTTTTTTATGTCCACCAAGGCCAGGTCCGGCTTGCCCGTCTGGCAGGCGATACCAGATCGGCCCCCTCAATCCATGCCATATCCTCCAGCAAGCAGCTGGCGGAGCAGTGGGCTGAAGACGGCCTCGCCCCCATCGTGATCGTCTCCTCCTGCCCTCCCCATTCTCAGACCCATGCCCATAAAAAAACCGGCCACAAGGGCTAATGCCAGTCAGTTAAGCCTGACTGGCATTGTTTTTACTAGGTTTTCTCGTCGCATACTTCTGTGGTTTGGC
>NZ_JAPDBZ010000093.1:0-15784 GCF_027705505.1 Aeromonas sp. QDB56 | reverse complement strand
GCGCGAGCAGCTATCACCCAGTAATGGGAATCCCCCTCCTGTGACGCGAAGCGCTAAGGTGGGGGAGGATGTCAACACCTGGCATAACCCTTCTCGGGCCAGCTCGGTCAGCAGATCGAGGTCGCGCAGGATCATGGCGCTCTTGGTGATGAGCCCTACCGGATGGCGATGAGCCAGCATCACCGTCAGGAGTTCACGAGTCAGGCGATAGTGGTGCTCGATGGGTTGATAGGGATCGGTATTGGCCCCCAGCACGATGGTTTGTGGCTGATAGGCTGGTTTGGCAAACTCCCGTCGCAGCAGCTCGGCAGCATTGATTTTGGCAAACAGCTTGCGCTCGAAATCCAGCCCGGGGGAGAGCTCAAGGTAGGCGTGGCTGGGTCTGGCATAGCAGTAGATGCAGCCATGCTCGCACCCCTGATAGGGATTGATGGAGCGACCGAAGGGAAGATCCGGCGAATCGTTGTAGCTGATGATGCTGCGGGCGCTGATCTCCGTCACCTTGGTGCGGGGAGCGCTGGCGGCAAATGCCGCGTCCCAGTCGCTCTGACTCCAGCCGTCGTCAACGGTTTCGATTTGCGGGCCGCTGAAGCGGTGCTCGACATTGTGGTTCGCGCCTCGTCCTGCCATCACATCACCAATATACTGTTTATATATACAGTTATTTTGCTGTGTAACCCGTCAAACTGCAAGTTCGCAAAGAGCGACCCCATGAAAGAGGGTGAACCCGGGTGATCTCCTGCTTGATCTGTTGCTACATTTCGTTTACATAGACGAAATGCGAACCAGATCACGGAAAATGTCATGCAACCTACTATCGCCCGCTGGCTCTTCATCGCCCTCATTGCGCTGGTCATCTGGCGTCTGATCCCGCTCTCCACCGAGCAGGAGCTGGCGGCGGCCAACCGCGCCTGGCGGACAGGGCACTTTGATGAGGCGACCCGGATCTGGTCGCCGCTGGCGGAGCAGGGCCAGCCACGGGCACAGGCGCTGATGGGTTGGAGCCATGAAGTGGGGCAGGGGAGCGAGCAGGATATGGATCGCGCCATCCGACTCTATCGTCAGGCTGCGCAGGCGGGGGACGCCTTCGGCCAGTATCGGCTGGGAGAGGTCTATCTGCGCGGGGCCGGGGTGAAGCGGGATCTGCACGAGGCGTTTCACTGGATGGAGCTGGCAGCCAGGAACGGCGATGTGCCCGCCATGCTGAAGGTGGGCATCCTGCACCTGATGGGGGTCAACGGGCGGGTTGAACTGGTCGAGGCGAAGCAGTGGCTCTATCAGGCCTCGCAAAAGGGCAACAAGATGGCACTCCAGGTGTTGCAGGAGATGGCGCTGGCCGAGGAGGGACGCAGCGCCTTCGATTTCAATGGCCAGTCTTTTCTGAACGCCGGTTAGGGATCAACGGCTGGCGGTGACTTTGCCGGGCGTCACGCCGGTGACATAGAGTGTACTGCGCTCGGCACTGTGGACGATGCTGCATACCTCCCGCTTGCTGCCATCACCCAGGATCACCAGCTCACCGATATGAACGGGACAGTGAGTCGTAAGAAGGTGATCCGGATGAACCAGCTTTTCTGCATGCTCAGGAAATGAAATGTCGTAGGTGTACATCATGCTCTCCTTGCTTTGGCTGACGCCTCAATCTGGTACAGGGTATGGCAGCAGAAGGGCGCCCTCGCAAGTAGGACAGGTTGACACCCGCGCTTAGGCGGTATGCAAAATCGCCAAGACAGCTTGTCTGGGTTGTCGCGTCTGATACAATCCCCCGCTGTACCTCTCAATGGATGGCCTTGCACACGCCATATGGTGTGCCACTGCCGTGTACCAACCGTATTGTGAACGGTGAAACTCGGGAGTGAACAGCTGGACATGAAAGGGTTTCTCCAACCTGCATGTGGCCTTTGGTAGGGGTCACCACTGTATAAGGAAACACCTAATGCCAATCATTACTCTGCCTGACGGCAGCCAACGTCAATTTGCCCACGCCGTTTCCGTCATGGATGTGGCCGCGGACATCGGTCCCGGTCTCGCCAAGGCGTGCATTGCCGGTCGGGTAAACGGTGAACTGGTGGATGCCTGCGAGCTGATCGAAGCCGATTCCTCCCTGGCCATCATCACCGCCAAAGACGAAGAAGGTCTGGACATTCTGCGCCACTCCTGTGCTCACCTGCTGGGTCATGCCATCAAGCAACTCTGGCCCCAGACCAAGATGGCCATCGGTCCCGTCATCGACAACGGTTTCTACTATGACATCGATCTCGACCGCACCCTGACCGACGAAGATCTGGCTGCCCTGGAAGAGCGCATGCTGGCGCTGGCCGCCAAGGATTACGACGTCATTAAGAAGAAGGTCTCCTGGCAGGAAGCACGTGACGTGTTCGAAGCCCGTGGCGAGACCTACAAGGTCGAGATCCTGGATCAGAACATTGCCCGTGATGACCAGCCCGGTCTGTATCATCACGAAGAGTACATCGACATGTGTCGCGGCCCGCACGTGCCCAACATGCGTCATTGCCACCACTTCAAGTTGCAGAAGATGTCCGGCGCCTACTGGCGCGGCGACTCCAACAACAAGATGCTGCAGCGCATCTACGGCACCGCCTGGGCCGACAAGAAGCAGCTCAAGGCCTATTTGCAGCGTCTGGAAGAGGCCGCCAAGCGCGACCACCGCAAGATCGGCAAGCAGCTCGACCTGTACCACATGCAGGAAGAAGCGCCGGGCATGGTGTTCTGGCACAACGATGGCTGGACCATTTTCCGCGAGCTGGAAACCTTCATCCGTGGCAAGCTCAAAGAGTACGACTATCAGGAAGTGAAAGGCCCCTTCATGATGGATCGCGTGCTGTGGGAGCGTTCAGGTCACTGGGAAAAATACGCCCAGGCCATGTTCACCACCCAGTCCGAAAACCGCGAGTACGCCATCAAGCCGATGAACTGCCCGGGTCACGTGCAGATTTTCAACCAGGGTCTGAAATCCTACCGCGATCTGCCGCTGCGCATGGCCGAGTTCGGCTCCTGCCACCGCAACGAGCCGTCAGGCTCCCTGCACGGCCTGATGCGGGTACGGGGTTTCACCCAGGATGACGCCCACATCTTCTGTACCGAAGAGCAGATCATGGAAGAGGTGTCTGCGTGCATCCGCATGGTCTATGACGTCTACGGCACCTTCGGTTTCGAAAACATCGTGGTCAAGCTCTCGACCCGTCCGGAGCAGCGTATCGGCTCTGATGAAGCCTGGGATCGTGCCGAGGCCGCGCTGGCCGAGGCGCTGGAACTCAACGGCCTGAAGTACGACCTGCAACCGGGCGAGGGGGCTTTCTACGGTCCCAAGATCGAGTTCACCCTGCACGATTGCCTTGATCGTGCCTGGCAGTGTGGTACCGTGCAGCTCGACTTTGCCCTGCCGGGCCGTCTTGGCGCCACCTATGTGGGCGAAGACAACGAGCGCCACATCCCCGTGATGATCCACCGCGCCATTCTGGGCTCGCTGGAGCGCTTCATCGGGATCCTGACGGAAGAGTACGCCGGTCTGTTCCCGACCTGGCTGGCTCCGACCCAGGCCGTGGTCATGAATATCACGGATAACCAGGCCGATTATGCTGTGAAAGTTGCCAAGGCATTGAATGATGCGGGCCTTCGCGCAAAAGCGGACTTGAGAAATGAGAAGATTGGCTTTAAAATCCGCGAGCATACTTTGAAGCGAGTACCCTTCATGCTGGTCTGCGGCGACAAAGAAGTAGAAGCCGGCAAGATTGCAGTGCGTACTCGTAAAGGGGCTGACCTGGGCTCTTATCCTGTTGAAGAGCTGATTGCTCTGTTGACCCAGGAAGTTCAGACCCGCGGACAAAAGAAAGTGGAGGAATAAGCTATAAAAGGCGGAAAAAAACTGGGCAAGCAACCGCAAGCCCGCGCTCATCGGATCAATGAAGAGATCCGTCTGAAAGAAGTTCGTCTGACTGGTCTGGATGGTGAAGCCATTGGCATCACCTCCATTCAGGATGCGCTGAACTTGGCCCTTGAGGTTGGAGTGGATCTGGTCGAGATCAGTCCGAACGCTGAGCCGCCCGTTTGCCGGATCATGGATTACGGCAAATTCCTCTACGAAAAGAGCAAGACCACCAAAGAACAGAAGAAAAAGCAGAAAGTCGTCCAGGTCAAGGAAATCAAATTCCGTCCTGGCACCGACGAAGGCGACTATCAGGTAAAACTACGCAACCTGGTTCGCTTTCTGGAAGACGGGGACAAGGCAAAGGTCACCCTGCGCTTCCGTGGTCGTGAAATGGCCCACCAGGATCTTGGTATCAAGGTTCTCGAGCGCGTCAAGAACGATCTGGAAGAGCTGGCCGTAGTCGAATCGTTCCCGAAAGTCGAAGGCCGTCAAGCTGTGATGGTCCTCGCACCCAAGAAGAAATCTTAAGGCCCACAAGAAATTGACTCATGGGGCTGGCCCCATGAGTCGGTTCGCCTTGCGATTTTGTTGTCACTCACAATGCGGAGTATGAAATGCCGAAGATGAAAACCAACCGGGGCGCCGCAAAGCGCTTCAAGAAGACTGGCTCAGGTCGCTTCAAGTGCAAGCACAACCACCTGCGTCACATCCTGACCAAGAAGAGCAGCAAGCGTAAGCGTCAGCTGGGACCGAAGTTCTTTGTTTCCGCTGCCGACCACAAACGTGTTGTCGCTTGTCTGCCGTACGCATAAGGGGGGATGTGAAAAATGCCAAGAGTTAAACGTGGTGTGACCGCTCGCGCTCGTCACAAGAAAGTAATGAAAGCCGCCAAGGGTTACTACGGCGCCCGTTCCCGTGTCTACCGCGTAGCGGTACAAGCGGTAACCAAAGCTGGTCAGTATGCCTACCGTGACCGTCGCCAGAAGAAGCGTCAGTTCCGTCAACTGTGGATTGCGCGTATCAACGCTGCAGCCCGTCAGAACGGCCTGTCCTACAGCCGTCTGATCGACGGTCTGAAGAAGGCTTCCATCGAGATCGATCGCAAGATCCTGTCCGATATCGCCGTTCACGACAAGCTGGCTTTCACCGCCCTGGTTGAAAAAGCTAAAGCAGCTCTGGTCTAATCCAGCTCTGTTATAAAAATAAAGGAGGCTCAGGCCTCCTTTTTTGTTGCTCATTTTTGAGCGTTGGCAGGTAGCATGCCACGTTCATGAATGCTTTATCCTTCCATATGCCAACAAACTAGAACAAACAACGCTTGTCTCAATCCTGTTACATCTGGCTTGTGGCTTTCTCCATATAACAAAATGATTTGCAGGGAGAAAAGCCCGTCATAACTATGGTCAGCCAAGGGGCTTTTTTTGTATTATTCCCCTCTTGACCTTATTTAGCCTAAAGGCTCCTGTTCCGGGAGTGGTGACGAGGAAGACATGCAACAGCTTGAAGAAGTAGTCGGCCAGGCCAAGGCCGAAATTGAGGGCGTAAGCGACATCGCCGCCCTTGACGAAATCCGGGTCAAATATCTGGGTAAAAAGGGCTTTTTTACCGAGCAGATGAAGGGACTGGGCGCCCTGTCCGCTGAAGAGCGTCCCGCAGCGGGCGCCGTGATCAACCAGGCCAAACAGCAGGTTCAGGATGCCCTGAACGCGCGTCGTGAAGCCCTCGAAATCGCCGTGCTGAACCAGAAGCTGGCCGCCGAGACCATCGACGTCAGCCTGCCGGGCCGCCGCATCGAGAATGGCGGTCTGCACCCGGTGACCCGTACCATCGAGCGCATCGAGCGCCTGTTTGGCGAGATGGGCTTCAAGGTTGCCCGTGGTCCCGAGATTGAAGATGGCTTCCACAACTTCGATGCGCTGAATATCCCGGCTCACCACCCGGCGCGTACCGATCACGACACCTTCTACTTCAATCCTGATCTGATGCTGCGTACCCACACCTCGGGCGTGCAGATCCGCACCATGGAACATCAGCAGCCGCCGATCCGCATCATCGCGCCGGGCCGTGTCTATCGTAACGACTACGACATGACCCACACCCCGATGTTCCACCAGGTCGAAGGCCTGCTGGTTGACGAACATGCCAGCTTTACCGAGCTGAAAGGCATCCTGCACGACTTCCTGCGCAACTACTTCGAGGAAGACTTGACGATTCGCTTCCGTCCTTCCTATTTCCCGTTCACCGAGCCGAGCGCCGAAGTGGACGTGATGGGCAAGAACGGCAAGTGGCTGGAAGTGCTGGGCTGTGGCATGGTGCACCCGAACGTGCTGCGTTCGGTCGGCATCGATCCGGAAAAATACTCCGGTTTTGCCTTCGGCATGGGCGTTGAGCGCCTGACCATGCTGCGTTACGGGGTCAACGACCTACGTGCCTTCTTCGAAAACGACCTGCGCTTCCTCAAGCAGTTCAAGTAAGGGCGAGAGAACATGAAATTCAGTAAATCCTGGGTGATGGAGTGGGTCCGCACCGAGTTGAGTGACAATGCACTGGCCGAGCAGATCACCATGGCCGGTCTGGAAGTGGACGCCGTGGAAGCGGTGGCCGGCCAGTTCAACAATGTGGTGGTGGGTGAAGTGGTCGAGTGCGCCCAGCACCCGGACGCCGACAAGCTGCGGGTGACCAAGGTCAACGTGGGCGAAGAAGAGCTGCTGGACATCGTCTGCGGTGCGCCGAACTGCCGCGCCGGCCTCAAAGTGTGCGTGGCCAAGGTCGGGGCGACCCTGCCGGGTGATTTCACCATCAAGAAAGCCAAGCTGCGCGGCCAGCCGTCCCACGGCATGCTCTGCTCCTTCAGCGAGCTGGGCATCGACGTCGAAGCCGATGGCATCATCGAGCTGCCGCTGGATGCCCCCATCGGGACCGATATCCGTGAATACCTCGTGCTCAACGACGTCAGCATCGATGTGGATCTGACCCCGAACCGTGCCGATTGCCTCGGCATCGCGGGCCTGGCCCGTGAAATCGGCGTGCTCAACAGCGTGGACGTGGTCGAGCCGACTTGGGCGCCAGCTGTTGCCACTATCGATGCTACCTTCCCGATCCGGGTTGAAGCGCCGGCAGATTGCCCCCGTTATCTCGGCCGCGTCATCAAGGGGCTGAACCTGCACGCCCAGAGCCCGCTCTGGATGCAGGAAAAGCTGCGCCGTGGCGGTATTCGTTCCATCGACGCTATTGTCGACATCACCAACTACCTGCTGCTGGAATACGGCCAGCCGATGCACGCCTTCGACCTAGCGACGCTTGAAGGGGAACTGGTGGTGCGCCGCGCCCGTGCCGACGAGCCCATGACCCTGCTCGATGGCAACGAGGTGAAGCTCAAAGAGACCACACTCGTGATTGCCGACGCCAAAGGCCCTGCCTGCATGGCCGGTATCTTCGGCGGTGATCGCACCGGTGTCTCCGAGACCACTACCGACATCCTGCTGGAGTGCGCTTTCTTCGCGCCGCTCTCCATCACCGGCCGTGCCCGTACCTACGGTCTGCACACCGACTCATCCCACCGCTTCGAGCGCGGGGTGGATCCCGAGCTGCAAGCCAAGGTGATGGATCGTGCCACCCGTTTGCTGCTGGACATCTGCGGCGGTGAAGCGGGTCCGGTCATCGAAGTCAAATCCGATGCCCATCTGCCGAAGGCTGCCCCCATCAAGCTGCGCCGCACCAAGCTCGACAAGGTGATCGGCATCAGCGTGGCGGATGCGCAGGTGGTCGAAATTCTGACTCGTCTGGGCATGCAGGTAACCGTGGATACTGACGGCTGGACCGCACTGGCCCCCTCCTGGCGTTTCGACATCGCCATCGAGGAAGACCTCATCGAGGAAGTGGCCCGCATCTACGGCTACAACAACATCCCGAACCTCAAACCCGCCGCATCCCTCGCGATGGTAGAGCAGGCAGAAGGGCAGGTGACCCTTAAGCGTGTGCGCGACCTGCTGGTTGACCGCGGTTTCCAGGAAGCGATCACCTATAGCTTCGTCGATCCCAAGGCTCAGCAAACCCTGTTCCCGCAGAGCGATGCCATCGTGCTGCCAAACCCGATCTCCGTCGAGATGTCCGCCATGCGCGTCTCTCTGTTCCCGGGTCTGGTGCAGGCGGTGGTCTACAACCAGAATCGTCAGCAGCCGCGCGTTCGCCTGTTCGAGCAGGGCCTGCGTTTCATCAAGGACGAGAATGCCGAGAACGGCATCCGTCAGGAGTCCATGCTGGCCGGCATCATCACCGGCAACCAGGGGGACGAGCACTGGGATGCCAAGGCCCGTCCCGTCGACTTCTTCGATCTGAAGGGTGACCTGGAAGCGGTGCTGGATCTGACTGCAGAAGGGGCTACCTTCACCTTCGAGCGTGCCGAGCACAGTGCCCTGCACCCGGGCCAGAGCGCAGCCATTCTGCGCAATGACGTCGTGATCGGCCACATCGGCGTGATCCATCCGAGCCTCGAGAAGAAGCTGGGGCTCAAGAGCCGCGCTGTCATGTTCGAGCTGGAGCTGGACAAACTGACGCCGGCCAAGGTGCCGGTTGCTGCCGAAGTATCCAAGTTCCCGGCCAACCGTCGCGACATCGCCGTGGTGGTTGACAGACAGATCCTGGCAGGCGACGTTCTGGCAGTAATTAAAAAAGTTGGCGGAAATCAGTTAGTTGGAATAAACTTGTTCGACGTATACCAGGGCGCAGGTATGGCAGAGGACAAGAAGAGCCTGGCCATCAGCCTGGTGTTGCAAGACACCCAGCGCACCCTGGAGGAGAAAGAGATCGCCGAGACCGTGGACAATGTCGTACGGGGCCTTGGTGAAGAGTTGAATGCATCCTTGAGGGATTGATCTATGGCGCTTACCAAAGCCGACATTGCAGAGCACCTGTTCACCCAGCTCGGGATGAGCAAGCGTGAAGCCAAAGACATGGTGGAAGCCTTCTTTGAGGAGATCAGACAGGCGCTCGAGCGTGGCGAACAGGTCAAGATTTCCGGCTTCGGTAACTTCGATCTTCGCGAGAAGAACCAGCGTCCCGGACGCAACCCCAAGACGGGGGAGGATATTCCCATCAGCGCCCGTCGCGTGGTGACCTTCCGGCCCGGCCAGAAGCTCAAGGCCAGGGTAGAAAATGTTGAACCCAACGAGTGACAAAAAGCCAGGCAATCGCCTGGCTTTTCCGTTCCGATGATAAAAATTCTTCTGTTGTCTGGCAGCGCTGCTGGCCTTGCCACTGCGTGCCGCCATACTCCCGCTGTCACCGGATGCCCAGGCTTATGCCGATTCGCTCACCGGACTGACCTTCTGTTACCCGGCCCTGCAACGTCCTCCCTATCTGGAGGCGGAGGGGGGCCTGCTTATCGATCGCATGACGCGGCTGGCAGAGCTGTTGCCGGTACCGGTGCGTTTCGAGAAGCGGCCGAGCTGGGCAGCCATGACGCAGGATCTGCTGAACGGGCGCTGCGATCTCATTCCTCACGTCGGGCCTGCCCGGTCGAACTCGAGCGATACCGTCCTGAGCCGCGCCATGATGGAAGCGGAGTCTGCCATCCTCTATCGGGGTGAGCTCGATCAGGCGCAGTTTCTGGTCACCCATCTGGCAGGCCCAGGAGACCCTGAAGCGTCTCTATCCTGGTTCATCCCAGCAACTGCTGACCGATGCCGAGAACTGGTATGGCGCCCTGGTGGCCGGCAAGGGCAGCGCCTATCTCGGCGATTATCTGCAACTGCGCTACCTGATGCGGGAATTCCCGGATGAAGGGCTGCGCCTTCGTCGTCTTCGCAGCGACGATCTGGTCATCAGCTACCGGCTGATGATGCGCAACCAGCCCGAGTTGCTGGAGCTGGTGGATACGGCCATCCGCTATTTGCCGCCGGGCAGTCTCTACCGGGATCTGGGCAAGTATCTGCCTCAGGGTGAGCAGGATGTGAATCCCCTGCATTTTACCGACAAGGAGCAGGCCTGGCTGGTCGGTAAGGCCCACACCATCAAGATGGTGGCGGATCCCGGTTTCATGCCATACAGCGGCGTCAACCAGCAGGGAGAGCTCATTGGCTGGAGTGCGGATGTCTTGCGGGAAGTGAGTCGGCAGACGGGACTGCGCTTCGAGCTGGTGCCCGCCGCCAGCCGGGAGGAGGCGTTGGCATTGCTGCGCAGTGGCGATGCCGCCATGATGGTCGGACTGATGGAGTCCGCCGCCCTGAACAAGGAGTTCGACTTCACCAGGATGGTGGCGACCAGCCGCTATGCCCTGGTCAGTCGCAGCAAGAGGGGGCCTGTCTCCCTCGCGGACGTGAGTGGCAAGGTGGTGGTCCCGAGAATGCTCTATGATCCCGGCCTGCTTGCCCGGTTCGGCCAGCATGAGTGGGAGGTGACCGACAACCTGCTGCAGGGATTGGCGGCGGTGCGGCATGGGGATGCCCAGGCAATGCTGGCGGAGTTGTATCAGCTCCAATATCCCATTCGAAACAACCAGTTGAGCGAGCTGACCATCACCGAATTGCCGGAGCGTTTCGGCCTCGGCTTTGCCATCCGGCCGGAACAGACCAGCCTGGCAGGGGTGCTGGATCAGAGCCTGATGACCCTCAATGATCGGCAGGTGGACGATCTGGTGCAACGCTGGCGCCGCCTGGTGGTCAACCAGCAGGAGGGCGTCAGCTACGGTTTCTGGCTTGGCTCCGTGTTGCTGGCACTGCTGATCAGCATGGTGGTGATCTGGTCAGTCTGGCGATCCCGCCAGCAACTGGCCCAGGAGGCCCGCGAGCGTCACAAGGTAGAGCAGGCTCTGGCGCTGGAAAGCAAGTTCAGGGAGTCTCTCTTCCAGGCGCTCCCCGTTCCCGTGTTCTTGCGCAATGACAAAGGGGAGGTGATCAAGCGCAACAAGCGGGCCAAGCGCATGGAGGCGCGCTACGCCGCCGATCTGGTACTGCCCGCCCCCCAGTTGCAGGGCGCCGAAGGGGAGCTGGCGCTGCACGAGCAGGTCTACTCCTATGCCCAGATCCCTTTGCGACTGGGGCCCCAGGCACCGGCAGGGGATCTTATCGCCCTCTCCGACATCAGCGCTCTGCGCGAGCGTACCCGCCTGCTGCGTCAGGCAGAGCGGCGCCTGCGCGCCCTCACCAATACGGTGCCCGGTGTGGTGCTGCAATTCACCCTGCTGGGGGGAGCCATCACCCGGGTGGAGTTTGTGAGCCGGGGCAGTCACGAGCTGTTGGGGCTGGCGAGCCAGCAGATCCGGGTCAATCCCAACGAGACCCTGACTCGCATCTCCCACCAGGACAGGCGCGAGATGCGAGCCCCCATGCTGGCCATGCTGCAAGCCGGGCGACCTTTCTCCCATCTGCTGCGCTATCAGCACCCCGCCAAGGGAACTCGCTGGCTGCAATTTTCCGGCAGGGGGCGCCGTCAGGGGGAGGGGTGGCGGATCTACGGGGTGGTGCAGGATGTGACGGCCAGGGTGGAGCAGGAGCACTCCCTGCAGCTTTCCCACGAGCAGGCCCAGCAGGCCGTGCTTGCCAAGGGACGCTTCCTGGCCGCCGTGAGCCACGAGATCCGCACCCCCATGAACGCCATGCTCGGCTTGCTGGAGTGGCTCGAGCAGACCGGACTCAATGCAGAGCAGGCCTCGGCTCTGGCCCATGTCAGACAGGCGGGCAATGAACTGCTCGGACTGCTCAACGATGTGCTCGACTTCAGCCGCAACGAGACGCGTCAGTTGCGCCTCTCCGTACAGCCCACGGATCTGGTGGAGCTGTGCGAGCACGTAGCGGCGGTGCACTGGTCCAAGGCGCGATCCCGCCATCTGCAACTGCGCCTGGCGCTCGACCCGGCGCTGCCCGCCTTGATGGAACTCGATCCCCACCGGGTGCAACAGGTGCTGCACAACCTGCTCTCCAACGCCATCAAGTTCAGCGAGCGGGGAGAGGTGGTGCTCTGGGCCCGGCGACAAGGGGAGTGGATTGTGTGCGGGGTAGACGACGAGGGGCCCGGGATCAGTGCCGAGCTGTTGCCCCGGTTGTTCCTGCCCTTCGAACAAGGGGAGGAGCCTGGCCAGCCCAGAGCCCAGGGAACCGGGCTTGGGCTAGCCATCTGCCGCCAGTTGATGGAGCAGATGGGGGGCGAGATCCGGGTCGAGCCTCTGGCTCGCGGGGGTAGCCGTTTCCTCTGCTCGTTGCCCCTCAGGCATGCGCAGGAGAAGGCGCCCTGGCAACCGCGCGTCAAGACGGTCTCCCTGCAACTGTTGCCCGAGGAGCTCGAATATATGCGGGCCTGGCTCGCAGAGTTTGGCGTGGCCGAGGATCCGGCGGCACCTTGCCTTGGGGCCATGCAGGACGATGGGGGCTTGCGCGCCTGGTACTGGCAGGGGGAACCCTGGATCCCGGGCTCCGTGGTCAGCCTGCTGCAGCCTAGACTCGTCCGTGGCGCCGAGGAGATCACGGACCTGCCGGGGGCAGGCAGGCGGGTGCTGCTGGTGGAAGATCACGAGGTGAACAGAATGCTGATCAGCATGCAGCTGGGTCAGCTGGGGGCCCGGGTAATGAGCGCGGCCAATGGCCGTCTGGCACTGGAGATCCTGCAATCGGAGTCGGTGGATCTGGTGCTGACGGATCTGCAGATGCCGGTGATGGACGGCGCCGAGCTCTGCAGGCAATTGCACGCCGATGAACGCTGGCAGCATCTACCCGTCTACGTGATCACCGCGGATCTTAGCGAGCCGGCGGCGCAGCGACTGGCGGAATGCGGCTGTTAGGGCCATCTGGACAAACCCGTCTTGCTCAGGGATCTGGCCGTATTGCTTCGTACCGTCTTTGGCCCCCATGAAGGGGGGAAGGCACCGCAGCCAACGGCAGCCCTTTCCCTGCCCGTCTCCCTCAGCCCGGCCCTCATTGACATCTATCTGGCATCGGTTCACCAGGATCTGGCCGACATTGAGCGGTGTGTCACACAAGGGGACGAGAAGGCCCTCAATACGGCTTTACACAAGATGAAGGGGGCCGCCAAAATGGTGGGGGCTACCCCCCTGGTAGAGGTGATCGACCGTTGGCAGGAGGCCCCCGGACATCCCCTTGCAGCCGCCTTGAGGCAGAGCGTGGAAGAGGTCTGCCGACAACTGGGCGAGAGAGCATGACATGATCATCACAGATGAAGAGTTTATGGCCTTGCTGGAGTCTGATGACAGCCAGGAGCCAACGTTTTACCCGGTCAGCGTCTATGCCCTGGACGCTGTCTCCCATCAGGCGGTCAAGGGGGCGGGCCTGCCGGCCTATGCCAATCTGCACCGCACCCGACCCGATGCCGGCTGGCAATGGGAAGGGCTGTTTGCCGCCGGGGCCATCGCCCTGTTTGATCCTGCCTCTCATCAGGGGGCCGACTATCTGCCTCATCTGCTGGCTCCCGGGGCGGGGATCTATCGCCTCAGCGATCCCTGGCTCGAGGGGTTGCAGGCACGGGAGCAGGGGTGGCGTGCCTGGCTCGCCCAGTGCCAGATCCTGCTGCTCGAAGATCACCCCTTCCAGGGAGCCTGTATTCAGCAGGAGATCCAGGGACTGGGGTTGCCCTGCCACTGGGTTCAGGATGGCGAAGGGTGCCTCAAGGCGCTGGAAGAGGGGGGCGTGAGATTGCTTATCTGTGATCTCAGCCTGGCGGAGCAGGATGCCATCAGCCTGCTGATGAGCCATCCCCAGTATCGCCACAGCGGTCTGCCCATCATCCTGCTCTCCGCTCATGATCAGACCCTGATAGACGGCGCCCGGCGTCTCCTGCACGATGCGGGTTTCAACGTGCTGGCCGCCCTGGCCAAGCCGCTGCAAAGCGACGATCTGCTGCGTCTGCTCAAGATGCTCTATCTTGGCCCCCAGCGTCAGCGCAGGCTGGGCGGGCTCAAGCGCACCGTGCGTAGCTGGCAGGGAGAGGCGAGAGGACAGCTTGGGCTGCTGGCAGATGCGGCCTCCTGCACGCTGCCGATCTGGCTGAGCCTGAGCGGCCTTTCCCCTCACTGGGAGCCGCTCAAGCTCTGGCTCGAGCAGCATGGGCGAGAAGCAAGCGAGCTGACCCTGGTCATCCACCGACGGGATCACCTGCTGAGCCAGGCAGACCGTTTCGCCCTGGTGCTGCAGGCGAGCCTCGCGGGGGCCAGACTCGCGCTGCTGCTCGATCATGCCCAGCACCTGCCGTTTGATCTCATCGAGCGTCTGCCGTTGCAATCCCTGCTGCTCGGGCAACACCTGCTGCCCGAGCTGGAGGCGATGGCTGCCGACTCCTTGCTGGCCCGCTTCATCCAGCGCTCCCGGGAGCTTGGCATCGCGCTCTACCTCGACGACCCCTTCAACCTGCAGGATGCCACCCAGTGGCAGGATCGCGGCGTGGCAGGGCGCTGGTGAATGGCTCGCTATCTTTGCTGGCCGCTCGATGAGCCGCGCTTGTGGCAGGGAATGTCGGGTTGGACGGCTCCCGCCTCACGGGCCGCCCTGCCGATGACGATGGTGGTGGGGGGGTTGACTTGCCGCTTGCAGGAGCTGGCGGGCAGCGACCCGAAGCGAATAAGCGCGGCTTATGACGCCCTGAGCGAGCAGAGCGTCTATTTGCGCTTCATGCGGGCCAAGCAGCCTGCGACGGCCGAGCAGCTCGCCTTCTTTCTCGACTACCCCAGAGAACCCCAGATAGGATTGCTGCTGACCGACGAGCAGGGGGCGCCGCTTGCCATGGCCCAGTCCGTTCGCCGGCGCCTGCACCCGGACAGGGCCGAGTTCTCCTGCATCGTCGCGGATCATTTTCAGCATCGCGGCGCCGGGCGTCGCATCCTGCTGGCGCTTGCGCGGCTGGCATACGGGGAGGGGATCCGGGAGTGGACGGCGGAAGTGCTCGGCCAGAATCGCCCCATGCTGGCTCTGCTCAAGGGGCTCGGGTTGCCACTTACCCTGGTGACAGGACAGGAGATGGTCTTTGCCAGGCTGGATCTCGCGCCCATGGCGAGCTTTGTGTTCCCATCGGCCTAAGACCAAGGGCGAATGGGCCGCTTCTTGCTCCTGTGCTAAGGTCAGCTTGTTACCCGTTGGAGGAGAACAACCATGGTGCAGTCAGCCAAACATATCGTGATCCTCACCGGTGCCGGCATCTCGGCCGAATCCGGTATCAAGACCTTCCGGGCCTGTGATGGCCTGTGGGAAGAGCACAGGGTGGAGGACGTGGCCACCCCTGAAGGCTATGCGCGGGATCCCGAACTGGTGCAACGTTTCTACAATGCGCGGCGCCATCAGTTGCAGCGCGCCGAGATCCACCCCAATCCGGCCCACTATGCATTGGCCCGGCTGGAGCGCCTGCTGCCGGGGCGCGTCACCCTGGTCACCCAGAACATCGACAACCTGCACGAGAGTGCCGGCAGCAAGAACCTCATCCACATGCACGGCGAGTTGCTCAAGGCCCGCTGCCCAGGCTCGGGTCAGGTGATCGAGTGGCGCGGGGATCTCCATCAGGAAGAGCTGTGTTCCTGCTGCCAGTTTCCCCACCCGCTGCGCCCCCATGTGGTCTGGTTCGGGGAGATGCCCCTCGGGCTTGACCGCATCTACTCGGCCCTGGCCCAGTGCGATCTCTTCATCTCCATCGGGACCTCCGGGGCGGTCTACCCTGCCGCCGGATTCGTCCATGAGGCCGGCCTGAACGGTGCCCATACGGTGGAGCTCAATCTGGAGCCGAGCGAAGTGGGCAGCCAGTTTGATGAAAAACGTTATGGTCCGGCTTCCTTGCTGGTGCCCGCTTTTGTGGATGAACTCCTGCAAAGTTGCGGTGTGCATCAGCCTCGGCCTTGTTGCACAAATCGGGGAACTATCTAGCCAAGTGGTGATCTGATCTCCCGGATCAATCACCGAGCACAGT